>CAZFOI010000515.1:0-1505 GCA_964520605.1 uncultured Bacteroidales bacterium | reverse complement strand
GGGGCACATTGGCTCCGTTATACAGATATTCCGACTGGGGATAAGGAAGGCGAACGGGGATCTGATCCTGTGTGGTATTGTTAAATGCAGGGTCTAAATTGGGGAAACCCGTCCTTCTCCAGTCTGCCCATACCTCTGTTTGCAGAAACAGGGCTACATATTTGGCTTCGATGATATGTTGCAAACTCAGGGGTTTACTTGATGCCAGATACTGATCCAACCACTGCTGGGAAAAGGATTCCCTTTCAATCAGGGAAGATCTAACGGCCTCTGCAAAGGAAGCTTCTGCCTGAGACAGCATGCCATTGCGAAAATATATTTCGGATTCAATAAACCTCTGCTCGGTATAGGAACCCAGAACAATGTGTGCTCCCATGTCGAGAACAAAACCGGAAAGCCTGTTTGCGGCTCCGTCTGCCATACCAGGTTCGGCACCCCTGAATTTATCGTCTACGGCTGGCAAAAAATAATAGGGCAGGCGTGGATCGTTGGTCTCGTTCATCAAATTAACAATGGTTTTCCCGGCCCGAATTCCATGAGATTCTGCAGATAACCTGTGAAACCAGGGATTCACAAGGTTGTCAAAAGCCAGGTAGTGCAATGAAGCACGCTCTCCGGAAGACACAAAGCCGCCTCCCCTGATGGAATCTAGCAACTGCGCAGCGGGCAGTCGGCCACTCAGATGCAGGGTGTAGCGAAGCTGAAGAAATTCCGCATAACGAATCCATTTGGAAGCATTCCCGGCAAAATACAAATCCTGATCTCCGGGAGATGCCTGGCTACCGTATTCTTTGAGAAGTGCAATGCCATGATGCAGGTATCCAAAAATGATATTGTAGATATCCTCCTGGCTGTCAAATTTTGGTCTTAGGATGCCTTGTCTCAGGAAACTTTCCGAAAAAGGCATATCTCCCCAAACATCCGTGGCCACACCAAGTGCTGCGGCAATCATGATGCTGCTGATACCATCGTATTTTCCCAATTGATTCTCTATGGCAATTTTCCGAATGGTGTTCAAATTAGACAGGGTATACAAATAGCACTGTTCCCAGGCCGCATCCATATCTTCCCTAAGGATTCGGTAATTGTCCATGGGCAGATAAATCCCCTCAACACCGGATATCTGCTGTGTTATGATTCCTGTTTTATGGGCCAGCTCAAAACCTGAAAACAGAGACAGGGCCTGTTGGGTAACCGGCAGCAGTGCCTCAGCTACAGTTATTGGTGATTCTGGTAATTCGTACTCGTTTTTCCAGTCACAAGATGTCGCTGACAGCAATAAGAACGTCAGTAGTGCGACTATGGAAAATTGTTTATAGGTAGTATGCATCTGTAATAATTCTGGTAAAATTGTCCAAAGATACCTTTATCGGCTAAATTGAACAAAAATTATGCCCGCACACCAGATAAACAGCATTATTTTATGATATGGTGGGGTTTTTTCATATATTTAGGGGTAATGAAAACAAAACAAATTATCCTGATTCTTCTTTTTGCGCTTCACC
>CAZFOI010000514.1:0-1516 GCA_964520605.1 uncultured Bacteroidales bacterium | reverse complement strand
GAAACGCCTTCTTTCAGGGGAAATATTCCCCAAAACAGCCCTCCGTAAGTAAAGGCGGTTAGCAGTGAAATGGCAATCAGGCCGGGATGCCTGCGGATCATGCCGCTGAAAAACACGAAACCGGCAAGACTATACACCAGCCCGCTTGCTCCTATATGAAAATTCGGACGCGCCATCATCCATACCCAGAAACCGGTGATCAGCACCGACAAAAGAATCACGCGCCATCCAATACCTGAATAAAAATAAAACAAGGCCGTTCCCAGAACCAGCAAAGGGAAGGTGTTTGACAGCAGATGGGTCAGGTCTGCATGGATACCGACTGAAAACAATATGCCTTTTAATCCGTTTATAGTTCGTGGGAAAATGCCCCATTCGTATAGATCAGGGCCAAACCACCACTGCGCAAGCATAACCAGCCACAAAACCACCGTAAGCACAAGGGGTGGCAGTGCTGCCCTGAGCAGGCGGCTTTTTTCGGTTGATGTTTTATGTTGGCCGTCTGATGTAGGTGTATTTGACATTTTTTATGAATTCCGCTGATCTTCCCTTTAAATCGGGAATGGTTTTTGTGAATCGAAAAGTACATATTTTCTTACATTTGTTCAAGGGCTTTAAAATATCTCTAATGCCATGATAAAAACCATTGGAATGATTCGACTGATTTTACCCGCCATATTGCTGTTTGCATCCTCTTTTCAACTTCATGCGCAACTCACACGCACCCAGATGGAAAAGATGCAAAGGGCCCTTCAGGTGGTGGATTTTGCCTATGTGGAACCCGTGAATGCAGAGAAACTCGTTGAGGATGCCATACGTGGCATGCTTCGCGAGCTTGACCCTCACAGCGTATATCTCTCTGCCGATGAACTGCGCCAGGCCAATGAACCGCTTTTGGGCAGCTTTGATGGCATAGGTATTCAATTTCAGATACTGAGTGATACCATCATTGTGATCAGTCCCATCCCGGGAGGTCCTTCGGATAAAGTGGGGCTGCAGGCAGGTGACCGTATCATCACCATCAATGGAGAGGTCTCAACCGGAAGCCAGGTAACCAATCAGATGGTGCTCGACAAACTCCGCGGGCCCCGTGGCAGCGAAGTGGTTGTGGGCATCTTTCGCCGGGGCACACCCGGTATCTTTGATGTTACCATCGTCAGGGACAGGATACCCATTCATTCCGTGGATGCTTCCTTTTTGGCCTCCCCCCGGGTGGGCTATATCAAGCTGAACCGGTTTGCCCGTACCACCATGCGGGAGTTTATGGAAGCCCTTAACTCTCTGAAGCAACAAGGCATGCAGGATTTGATTCTGGATCTTAGTTCCAATTCCGGTGGCTTTCTTGATGTGGCCATCGACCTGGCAGATCAGTTTCTGGAAAATGACCGCCTGATCGTCTTTACGGAAGGCAATGCATCCCCGGTTCAAAACTTTACCAGTACTTCCCGTGGAGAATTCAAAAAAGGCAAATTGGTGGTAATCGTAAACGAAGGCAGTGCCTCTGCCAGCGAGATTC
>CAZFOI010000513.1:0-1517 GCA_964520605.1 uncultured Bacteroidales bacterium | reverse complement strand
TGCTGCGCCAGGGGCAAAGGCAAATGGGGAAAAGGATTCAGAAGGTGAGACCGAACAGGAAACCCCTGAAGTTGAAGCAGCAACTGCATCGACCGATACTTCCCGCCCAACGGAATACGTGTTTTTGTTTGTTGATGGCAAGGCCGTTCGTACGCCTGTGGTATCCGGTATCCAGGATAGCCAGTACATAGAGATAGTAAGCGGCCTTGAAGAAGGTCAGGAGGTTATTACCGGACCATTCCGCTTGGTGTCGCGCACCCTGAAAGACGGTGATGCCGTTCAGAAAGTCAAAAGAGAGGAGCTTTTCAGGCCATAAACACGCATCCAAACATACTACACATTGAATCCGCCACCCGGGTTTGTTCTGTTGCTTTGGCAAGAGGAGGGGAACTGCTTGCCTTTCGCGAACTGGTGGGAGAGAAGTATTCTCACTCGGGAACCCTTACCCTGTTTATTGGTGAGGTCATGCAGGAAAGCGGCATGCAGTTTTCCGATCTGCATGCCGTGGCCGTAAGCAAAGGCCCGGGATCTTACACCGGACTCAGAATCGGTGTTTCAGTGGCCAAGGGATTGTGTTATGGCCTGGAGATACCCCTTATAGCTGTTGAAACCCTGCATTCCATGGCCCGATATTGCCGCGATACAATGAAGAACGAACCCAGAATACTGTCTCCTCTTGCCCTGGAGGCCTGTTACTGCCCCATGATTGACGCCCGTCGCATGGAGGTATATTGTTCTGTTTATTCTGCTTCATTGGAGGTGATGCATCCCACCGATGCCGTGGTGGTTAATGAAGACACATTTAAGGACTTGCTGGAAAACCACAAGGTATTTTTCTTTGGCGATGGCGCAGCGAAATGCCAGAGTACCATCAGCGGATTCAACGCCTTGTTTCTGTCGGAAAACATGATAAGCGCCAGAGGGATGATTCCTTTGGCCCTGGAGAAATACCTTGACAACAGCTTTGAAAACACCGCCTATTTCGAGCCGTTTTATCTGAAAGACTTTGTTGCCGGAGCCCCCAGGGTTAAAGGACTGACGGTGTAATTTTGTACATTTGTATAAATCCTGATCCAGCTATGCGCTTTCGTATTCCGCCAATTTTACGCAACAAGTATTTTATCGCAAGCCTGGTGGTGGGCGTCTGGCTGTTGTTCTTTGATAAAAACAACATGATCCAGCAATGGAGGCTGCACCGGCAATTGAATGAATTGCAAAAGGACAGGACTTTTTACCTTGACAACATTGCCCTGGATTCCACGCAGATTCGACTGCTTCAGGACGACCCCGAAGCCCTGGAGCGATACGCCAGGGAAACCTATCTCATGAAAAAAGAAGGGGAAGACATTTTCATTGTCCCGGAATAGGCCCTTTCATTAAAGCGGCCTGCGAACTTATACCGGATCGGCGTTTAGTACGATTCTCAGATTTTTCCATTGCAAACCAGCCCTGAATTCGTCTACCCCCTCTAAGATAAGATTTCCTTTTAGACCCCTTGAAGACTACAAGGTTGATAG
>CAZFOI010000512.1:0-1524 GCA_964520605.1 uncultured Bacteroidales bacterium | reverse complement strand
ATAGCCCCCTGTCGCACCTTTGTGTTTCTCCATGAACTGGAATTCCTGGTAGAACAGAACCTTATCAAAGGAGGGGATTTGTCCAATGCCATTGTTTTTGTTGAGAATCCGGTGTCGCCAGAAAGCATAGACAGGTTAAGTAAGTTGTTTAACAAGCCCAAAGTAGAAGTTCTTCCCCAGGGAATGCTTAACAATGTAGAATGCTATTTCGATAATGAACCTGCGCGTCACAAACTCCTTGACGTTATTGGGGATCTGGCCCTGGCCGGACGCCCGATCAGGGGCCATATTATCGCCTCCCGTCCCGGACATGAATCCAATGTATTGTTTGCAAGGGAAATTAAGAAACGTATCAGAGAACAAAAACTGTCCGATGAGATCCCTGTGTACGATCCCTCCAAACCCGTGGTTTATGATATCATGGGGATTCAAAGACTATTGCCCCACAGGCATCCGTTTTTGTTTGTAGACAAAATAATTGACATAGGGCCGGACTATGTTGTTGGGGTGAAAAACGTAACCATGAATGAGGCATTTTTCACCGGACATTTCCCTTCAGAACCGGTTATGCCTGGTGTATTGATTGTAGAGGCCATGGCACAGACCGGGGGTATTCTGTTCCTGGCTCCTGTTGAAGACCCGGAGAATTACTACACCTACTTCCTGAAAATAGACAATGTGAAATTCAAGCAAAAGGTTGTCCCCGGCGACACCCTGATATTTAAACTCAGTCTGTTGTCTCCTGTGAGAAGGGGCATTTGCCATATGAAAGGCATGGCTTATGTGGGCAATAAACTTGTAATGGAAGCTGAGTTAATGGCTCAGATCGGTAAAAACCAATAAATATGCAACAATCCATACAGCCATTGGCCTGCATCCACCCAAAGGCAAAAATAGGACAGGATGTAACTATTGAGCCTTTTACCACCATTCAGGAAGATGTTGAGATTGGTGAGGGGACCTGGATTGGTCCGAATGTTACCCTGATGAACGGCACCAGAATAGGCAAAAATTGCCGGGTATTTCCCGGAGCAGTGATAGGGGCCATACCCCAGGATTTGAAATTCAGCGGAGAAGAAACCCTTGCCATTATCGGAGACAATACAACCATACGGGAGTGTGTTACCGTGAACCGGGGAACCAATGCCAGTGGCAGAACCACGGTGGGATCCGGTTGCCTTCTTATGGCTTATGTGCACATTGCCCATGACTGCATCATAGGGAATAACTGCATACTGGCCAATGCCGTTAATCTGGGTGGTCATGTAGAGGTAGCTGACTATGTAATCATTGGTGGCATGTCTGCCATTCATCAATTCGTTTGCATTGGTGCCCATGTGATTATTGCCGGAGGATCTTTGATTAACAAAGACATTCCACCCTATATTAAGGCAGCACGTTTTCCAATTTCCTATACCGGCCTTAACTCTGTTGGCCTGAGGAGGCGGGGCTTCAGTAATGAGAAAATCAACGAAATACAGGACGTTTACCGGATAATTTTCCTTAGTGGGCTTAATGTCAGCC
>CAZFOI010000511.1:0-1528 GCA_964520605.1 uncultured Bacteroidales bacterium | reverse complement strand
TGCGCTGAATATCCATCGCGGAGACCGCATGGAGTACCTGGTATCGGTTTCATCCAATCAGTTTGGGCTAACCGCACATGCCAAAGAAAAATTTGGAGAAGATTCGGATTACGCCAAACGCGATTACAAAAAAGGCGATATGAATACCACAGTGATAAAAACTGCAAGGGGAAAAACCATTATGGTGCAGCATGATGTGACAAGTCCAAGACCCTACAGCCGTATTCACATGCTGAGTGGTACCAAAGGGTTTGCCCAGAAATGGCCGCGAAGGGGTATTGCCCTTGAGCCTGACGGACACAGGTGGTTGTCTGAAGAGGCCCTGGCTGCCCTGCTTAAGGAGTACGAACACCCTATAGTTACTATGGTGGGAGAAAAAGCCCGAGAGGTAGGAGGACATGGTGGCATGGATTTTATTATGGATTATCGCCTGATTTATTGCCTGCGACATGGACTTCCGCTTGATATGGATGTGTATGATGCCGCAGAATGGTCTTCGATAATTGAGCTATCCAGGGTTTCTGTTGCAAATCGTAGAATGCCGGTGCAAATTCCGGATTTCACAAGGGGTGCCTGGAAGGAGTTGCAAACGGTTACCTATCATATGGCCGAATAAGATCGCAGCAGCTTTTGCTTCTGGTTTTCTTGTACCTTTGGGCAGGCAATCATAAGGGCCGGTTACCTGATGAAAAAAAGAATCATCACATATGGATTACTGTTTGTTTTACTGATTATTACCCTACCGGTAGTACTCTCCTATTTTTTCCCGGGAAAGGTCAGGCCCATAGACATGATCAGACTTCCGCTTCAATCCCGCATCATGGCCACGGCCTCCAGGTATACCATTGATGAACTCAATCCGCTAATTGTGGCACCCGTATTTGCGGACGCCCTTTCATACAGCGAATTGCAACCCTACCTGAGTATTTTGCAACCCGGAGACATACTGTTTACCAATTCCGATAAATACCTCAGCAGCCTGTTTATTCCGGGCAAATTCAAGCATGCCCTGATTTATCTCGGCAACAAAGAACAATTGGCCGCGCTGCTGAGCACCTCCGGGGAATTCCCGGCAGAATTTCTCGCATCAATCGAGAGTGAGCACAACCACCTGATTCTCGACAGCAACGAAGACGGAGTGGAAATACGCCCGATTCGTGAACTTTATAACCTGCAAACAGTATCCACTCTTGAGTCCATTATCGGATTCCGCTATACAGGTAATCCGGAAACCATCAGGGAAATCATACTTTTTGCCACCAAACATTTGGGAAAAGCCTATGATTTTGATCTGGACCTTACCAGTGACCAGGCCATTTATTGCTCAGAACTGGTATACAAATCCCTGCTTCATGCCGGAATTGGCATTAGTGGAACGGAATGGGTGGCCGGCAGGGAAATGATTACCCCTGAAGCCCTGGTCAGATATATGGAACAGCAGTGCCGCGCAAAAGGAGAATTCTCTTGGCTGTTTCATATAACAAAATCAGACCATGTTATATCCGAACACGCCTTCTGGGACGATCAT
>CAZFOI010000510.1:0-1537 GCA_964520605.1 uncultured Bacteroidales bacterium | reverse complement strand
ATCAAGGCTTGGGATTACGGCAGATCAGCTCGGCGACACCCTGCCCCCTGGCATTGAAGGCCTTCATTTTCACGTACTTTGCGAGAACGACAGTTTTGTTCTGGAACGTACACTTCAAAAAGTAGAAGAAAAGTTCTCTCATCTGATTCGCCAGGCCAGGTGGTTCAACATGGGAGGCGGGCATCACATCACCAGAAAAGACTATGATACCGGACATCTGGTATCTCTGCTGAAATCATTCCGTGCCCGGTATCCCAATCTGGAGCAAGTCATTCTGGAGCCAGGAGAAGCCATTGGCTGGCAGACCGGTTATCTGGTGTCTACCGTTACCGACCTTTTCGAGAATCAGGGAATCACTGTGGCCATGCTCGATGTGAGCTTTTCTGCCCACATGCCTGACTGCCTGGAAATGCCCTATAAACCCAGAATCCTTGGAGCCACTGATGCCGTTCAGGGAAAAAGGATATACCGCATGGGCGGGGGAACCTGCCTGGCCGGAGACTATATGGGCATGGGAGACTACAGCTTTGAGAAAGACCTTGAAATTGGCAGCAGGGTTGTTTTTGATGACATGATTCATTACACCATGGTCAAAACCACTTTCTTCAATGGTGTAACGCATCCATCGATAGGCATAGTGAAAGAAAACGGTGAGTTCGTTCTTCTAAGAACCTTCGGCTACGAAGACTACAAATCAAAACTCTCTTAGGCTTTGTCCTGCAGTTCTTTTTGCTTTTTTCGGGCAGTTTTCACACCCCTGAAATAGCTCCAAAGCCATCCGGAAAAGAAGCCCAGGGCAAACACAAACAGAAATATCAGAAAGCCTGCGCCTTGTATTTCCAGGCCGAAAAATCGGATGGAAACCTTGGCCCAGTTCTCTATGATAAATACCAGGGCAATAATGGCAATGGCCCCGTTCAGTATCCAAAACCAGGTGCGGTTCTTTTTTTCTTCCATGGGAATGATTGTTTGGTATTCCCTCAAATATAATAAAAATCAACCATATCGTTCCCTGTCAAGGCTTCTGTAATGGATGGCTTCAGCCAGATGCTGTACCTGAATGTCAGGGCTGCTCTCCAAATCGGCAATGGTTCTGGCAAGTTTCAGTATGCGCATATAAGCCCTGGCCGAAAGATGCAGCCGGTCCATGGCTGATCTTAACATTAGATTGCTGCTGCCATCAATTTGACAATATTTCCTGATCTGGGCATGGCCCATCTGGGCATTGCAATGAAGCCCGATTTGCCCGCGAAAACGGCTCCATTGAATTCTCCTGGCCCTGTCAACCCTTTGGGCCACCTTCAGGCTGGCCTCTGCTGCATGGTTATTTTGCAGGGCATCACAGCTTACAGGAGCCACTTCAATATGGAGGTCTATCCTGTCAAGCAAGGGCCCGGACAATCGATTCAGGTATTTCTTTACCATGGGTTCCGGGCAAACACAGTCTTTTTTGGGGTGTCCATGGTATCCACAGGGGCATGGGTTCATGGCAGCAATCAGCATAAAACCGGCGGGGAAAGAAAGGGATTGTCTTGCC
>CAZFOI010000509.1:0-1540 GCA_964520605.1 uncultured Bacteroidales bacterium | reverse complement strand
GATCCTGGATGAGGGCATAATAGCAATCCACGGAGAAACCTGCACAGGAGTTACCTCAGTTTTGTCGGAGGTGGCTAAGAAACATGGAATTATTCACTGGGATTATGAAGTAGACGGGACTTCTGTTTACAAGGCCATGCACAAGCTAGATTTCCGCCTGGGAGACGACGGACCTACACAGATGCGGGGAATTGCCCAGTTGGCAGCCATCAAGTATCCTAATTTCAGAAAGTGGGCTGTTTTGACGCCTGATTATGCATGGGGCCACGACTGCTTGAATGATTTCAAAGAAGCCATTGCCAACACGCCGTTGAAGGAAAATGAAATCATGCCGGTTGTCCATCCTTTCGGCTGCGCCGATTTTTCAAGTTATATACAAAAGATTCTCGATTTCAAACCTGATGGTCTGGTGAGCATTTCATGGGCAGGTGAAATGGTGACCTTTTTGCGACAGCAAAAGCCTTATGGTTTGTACAAAAAGACGGTTGGTTTCCATTACGGGAACTCTGTGGGAATTTGCATGGCTATGGGCAACGAGATGGAGCCAATGTGGAGCGGAATGGATCAGGGCCATCCATCTCTGCCGCCAGGCAAGAAATTTAACGAGATGTTTGTTAAGGAGACTGGTGACTGGGTTTCCGAGGACACTGCAGCATGCTACTACGATTCGATTTATGTAATGAAAAAAGCTATTGAAATGGCAAAAAGTACTAAGCCTGAAGAGATCGCAAAGGCAATGGAAGGGCTTGAATTCGAAGGATATGCCGGCTGGCTTAAAATAAGGCCAGTCTCACATCTTCCACTGAAAAAAGCCTATCACATGGGATTCTTTGGTCCTGTGGAAGGGGCACCTTACTGGCTGGCCAAAGAAATAGTTTCCATACCATATGAAAAGGTAATGGTTACTGATCAGGAGGGTAAAGAGAAATGGGGACTGCCGATTCCGTTTAAGTCTTAAATATTTCTGCGCGGCCGTCTCATTAGTATCTCCGAGACCCTTGATGATACGGCCGCGCTACCCTAATGGCCTTGCTCCCAGCCCGGACAGGGCGTGATGGAGTTTTTGGAGCGAGCAGAGGAACATCTGTTTAGCGCATCCCTTTGAGAGGATGTCAATATGGTTTATGTCATCAATGGGTTGACCTTTGCGATGATGCTTTTCATCATAGCCGCAGGTCTTAATATAGCACTGGGATTTTTGGGAGTCCTCAACTTTGCCCACGGCGCATTTTTCCTTTTAGGGGCTTATCTGACCTATGCCGTCACTACGTCATGGGGCGGCAATTATTGGATGGCACTACTTGTCGTACCGATCATGGTCGGGATCATCGGCGGGATCATGGAGGTTTTGTTCCTGAGACCTCTTTATCGCAGACACCATGTTTATACTCTACTTCTAACTTTTGGGATGATTCTTGTTATCTATGACCTCATTAAGATCATCTGGGGAACGGATGTTAAGACAGTACCAATGCAGGCTTGGCTTACAGGGGCATTCAGTATTTTTGGAGAAGTTGTTCCGGTTGCCTCTCTTTTCATT
>CAZFOI010000508.1:0-1540 GCA_964520605.1 uncultured Bacteroidales bacterium | reverse complement strand
TTATATTCTTTTCCGAAGACCCTAATTTTTTCTCTTTTGCCAATGGCTGTTTGGGTAATAAAGGTCACCAGATTGTTTGGTATACCCAAAGGCATCTCGCCCAGCAGCCCGCTTTCATGTGCCCCAATGGGATTAAAGTACCTTAGAGATATGGCCTTAAGTTCTCCTGATCCGGCAGCGTCGCAAATGATTTCTTCACTGATTTGCTTTGTATTGCCATATGGAGATTCAGCCGGTTTTACGGGACTGTCTTCGTTAACCGGCAATTTGTCGGGCTGACCATACACGGTACATGAAGAAGAAAACACCAGCCCGGGAATGCCATGGGCCTGCATCCCGTCCAACAGATTAAGCAAAGAAAGTAAATTGTTGCGGTAATACTTCAGGGGATATACCACAGATTCCCCCACGGCTTTGTATGCAGCAAAATGAATGACACCTGTAATGCCTGAATGTTTCGTAAGGAAGGCATCAAGCTGGTCTTTATCGCAGAGGTCAATCTGGCTGAACACAGGGGCTACCCCGCTGATGCTTTGAATTTGTTTGAGAATTCTGGCATCTGAGTTGGATAGGTTGTCTATGATAAGCACCTCATAACCAAACTGCTGCAGCACCACGCTTGTGTGGGAGCCGATATAGCCGGCACCTCCGGTTACCAGTATTTTTCCTTTTTTATGTGTCATCAGACTACAGGCTCCAGTATGTCAGGGTTTTTATCTTATTTCTGTATATCCCTTTAATATCAATCAATATCCCTTTTTCAGCAGGGAGTAAAGACTGGAAATACGCCTCTTGTAAATCCTTGTATGGGTTGTGGTTTACTGCCACCACAACGGCATCGTATCCACCACTGGGTTTTTCTATCAGACCAAAACCGTATTCATGCTCCAGCTCCCGGGATGAGGCATAAGGGTCTGTAACTTCCACGGTTACGCCATATGATTTTAATTCACTGATCAGATCAGCCACCTTGGAATTGCGTATGTCGGAAACATTTTCCTTAAAAGTTGCTCCCATTACCAATACCTTGGTATCCAGGACATTTTTCCCTGCAGCAATGAGTTTTTTTACCAATTGTTTGGCAACATAAAAACCCATAGAATCATTCACAAACCGACCCGAGTGAATCACCTGGGGGTGATAGCGGTACTCTTTGGCTTTGTATACCAGGTAATACGGATCAACCCCAATGCAGTGCCCCCCTACAAGACCTGGATAAAACCTGAGGAAATTCCATTTGGTCGATGCTGCTTCGAGCACATCGTAGGTATTAATGCCCATGCGATTAAAAATGATCGACAATTCGTTCATCAGGGCAATGTTTACATCCCTTTGGGTGTTTTCTATGATTTTGGCAGCCTCCGCTACTTTAATGGTTGGTGCCCGGTGCACCCCTGCAGTTACTACTTTTTCGTATGTTTTCGCAATGTTTTCCAGTGATTCCTCATCGCATCCGGATACCACTTTGGTTATGGTTATAAGGGTATGTTCTTTATCCCCGGGGTTTATTCTTTCTGGAGAAAACCCAACCTTAAAATCC
>CAZFOI010000507.1:0-1541 GCA_964520605.1 uncultured Bacteroidales bacterium | reverse complement strand
GGAATACATGGAAGGGAAAGTTCTGCCGGGAGTCGCTGCCATTAACGGATAGCAGACATACCAAAGGAGCTGTATCAATTGCCCGCTTGCCATCAGGCAGCGGGTTTTTCTTTTGGTCGATGTTGTGCATTTTAGCCACGCGTCTTGAAAGTAGCGACCAATGCCAATGCTTTTATTTTGAAACAATATGAATTATCAGTTGCGGCACTTACGTAAGCATTTTTGTTTAATTTTACCAGCGAAGGCTTGTATTTGCTTGATGTTTAAACCATTCAACCAATTCAATTTTACTGATTACCAGATCGTTCTTTAGATATATAGATTGTTGTAAACGTCAAAGTCTCAGCAAGACGGGCCTTTCAGCTAACCCAACAATCTGACAACATGGAGAGACAGTGCCATTCCCCAAAGGCTCCTGCCCGCAAGGTGATGTCCGGGTGGTCATTGATTTACCTGGTTCCATTCCTGCTTGTACTCATTTTTTCCATTGCCATGCTTCAGGCAGAACAACCGGCCGACACCCTGCTGACTGAAACCAATATTCAGGATGAACCTGAAGTTGAACCGGCAGATGCCGATACAGCAGTTGACGTTCAGGATTTTGCCGAAGCCCTGCCCACAGGACCCTACACAAAATCCGAATTGAGGAAGGGAGAACGCCTTTTCAAAGGCCTGGTTCCTTTTGCCAGCGGCCTGCACAATTGTGCATCCTGCCACTACACCAGCCCTTCAGACACCCTGAACTGGAATCCGTCAGCCCACGACCTGGCACTCATATGGCAGGAGCAGCAGGGATACAGCATCAGGGAAAAGCTAAATAACCCCATTGAAATGAAAATGGCTGCCGACCACCAGGGCATGACCATTACCCCTCTGGAAGAAAGGCTTTTGGAATCCTATTACGAGAAGCTCCTTAAGGAAGGTCCCGGCAAACTCAGGGCCTATCCTGTGAATGCCTTTATTTTTTGGGGGCTTGGGCTACTTATGGCATTGGCGCTTGCTGACCTGCTGTTTTTCAAAAAGATTCGTTTCAGGGCCCTGCATGTACTGATTCTGCTTGTTGGATTGATGGTGCATATGCAATATGCCGTGGCCGAAAGCAGAAGTCTTGGCAGGACGCAGGGATATGCACCGGATCAGCCCATTAAGTTTTCTCACCTGATACATGCAGGTGAAAACGAAATCGATTGCCAGTATTGCCATACCATAGGCCAATTTAGCCTGAGCGCAGGGATACCTTCCAACAACACCTGTCTGAATTGTCATAATGTGGTTCGCGAGGGCACCCTGTCAGGAAGGTTCGAAATTGACAAGATTCACCGTGCAGAAGCCCTGGGAGAGCCGGTAAGATGGATACGCATTCACAAGCTGCCCGATCATAGTTTCTTTAGTCATGCCCAGCATATAAACGCAGGCCTCATAGCCTGTGAGGACTGTCATGGCGATGTAAAAACCATGCACCTGTTATACCAGAAAGAAGACCTTTCCATGGGTTGGTGCCTGAGTTGCCACCGGGATACTGAAGTAGATTTCCTTGGCAA
>CAZFOI010000506.1:0-1545 GCA_964520605.1 uncultured Bacteroidales bacterium | reverse complement strand
CGAGAATCAATGTAACCATCAATGGCATTCCTGTTAATGATGCTGAGTCTCATGGTGTTTGGTGGGTGAACATGCACGATTTGGTTTCGTCGGTAGACAATCTGCAGATTCAAAGAGGGGTAGGGCTGAGCACCCATGGTGCAGGTGCTTTTGGTGCCACCATCAGTTTGTTGTCTAACGCCCTGAGGCCGGAAACCTATGCAGAGGTGAGCAGCTCGGCAGGCTCATTCAATTCACTGAAAAACACTGTTTCATTTGGAACGGGCCTGGTTAACAGTCGCTGGGCCTTTGATGGCCGCCTCTCGAACATTCGTTCAGATGGATATATAGACAGGGCCACGGCCAGGTTGTCTTCATTTTATCTTTCCGGAGGATATTATGGTGCCTCTACCATGATAAAAGCCATTGCCTTTTCCGGCAGGGAACATACTTATCAGGCATGGAACGGGGTGCCCGGCGACTCACTGGCCACCAACAGAAGATTCAATCCTTCCGGTATGTATTACGATGACCAGGGAAACAGGAGGTTTTATGAAAATGAAACGGATAATTACCAGCAGGATCATTACCAGTTGCATGTTTCCCAATCTTTTGGCAGTGGTTTAACGGCCAATATGGCCCTTCATCACACCTATGGCAGGGGCTATTATGAGCAATACCGCTCCAATGAACGTTTTAGCCGATATGGGTTGCCCAATGTGGAAATTGGTGGTCAGGTCATCAGCCGTTCGGATCTGATACGCCAACGCTGGCTCGACAACCGGTTTACCGGAATGACCTACTCCCTCTTATGGCAGCCCGGATTAAAGGTTTCAACTGTGCTTGGCGGTGGATATAATGTGTACGATGGAGACCATTTCGGGGAGATCATCTGGGCCAGGTATGCCAAGCATGCAGACATGAGGCACCGCTATTATGATAACAATGGCCTGAAAAAGGATTTTAACACCTTTCTGAAGGTCGAATACGAACCTGGCGGCAAACTTCACCTTTTTGCTGATTTACAATACCGGCATATTTCTTACCGCTTCATGGGCAATGCATGGATACAGGGAGCCATTGCCCCATTGGAACAAACCGTTTATTTCAATTTCTTCAACCCCAAAATGGGCATTCAGTACCGGATAAACCCCCGGCTTGATGTCTATCTGTATTCCGGGATAGGAAATCGGGAGCCGGTCAGGAGGGACTTTACCGAGTCTTCTCCCGAAAGCCGCCCCAAACATGAAAGCATGTATAACACAGAGGCAGGCGTAAAATTTGGAGGGAGGAAGCTCCGCTTCTCGGCCAACCTGTACAATATGTACTATAGGGATCAGCTTGTACTCACAGGGGAAATAAACGATGTGGGGGGCTATACCCGTACAAACATAGACCGGAGCTATCGGTCAGGTATTGAAATGGAAGCATCTGTCCTGCTTGCCAAAGGCCTTAGCTGGAGCGGCAATTTGACACTCAGCAGAAATAAGATCCCATTGTTTGTTGAGCATTCGGATTTGTATGACAATAACTGGAATTGGACAGGGACAGATATCAGGGAGTACC
>CAZFOI010000505.1:0-1546 GCA_964520605.1 uncultured Bacteroidales bacterium | reverse complement strand
CATATACCTTCCCCGAACGGATGTTTCAATGCTGATCTCCGGGCTGCCCGGACTATACTTGATTGCATTGTCAAGAAGGTTGGCCAGAACATTTCCCAGATGATCCCTGTCTGCCTCTATTTCTGCCGGCTGTGCCCCCAATTGAATGTGTATTTTTGCCTGCTCGTGCTCGAGCCTGATTCTCAGGCTTTCAATTATCGATTCTATGAGCGCATGCACATTTACTTTTTGGATATTTAAATGAAAATCCCTGCTGTCGAGCAAGGCAACCTGAAGCACCTGTTCAACTCTGGCATTCATCCTGCGGTTCTCTCTTTTTATTGCAGCCAGAAACTCCCTGACCTTTTCCTCGTTGCCAATTACCTTGGGATTGGCAATTGCGTCTGCTGCCAGGCCTATGGTTGCAATGGGGGTTTTGAGTTCATGGGTCATGTTATTGATGAAGTCTGTCTTGATATCTGAAATCTTTTTTTGTCTCAGGATGATGTATATTCCCCATCCGGTGGTAAGTATCAGCAAAATAGTCAGCAGACCGGAAAGCAGCATGATACCCCCCATGGAGCGGGTAACAAACCATTCCCGGTTTGGGAAATACAAATAGAGGGAAGAGGGAGCTGTAAATATGGCATCCGGGAAAAGGTCGATGCTGTAGAGGACATGCTTTCTGTCAAATAATCCATGACCATAATTTGAGATTTCAGAATCCGGGTGATTCAGGAAAAATGAAAATCCCAGTAATATGCCCTTTCGGGAAAGAGACTCGGCTATGTCCTGTTCCAAAACATCCGGTTTTATAAGGCTGTCGGCCGGAATCGGCAGAAAACTTAACTCCATTAACATGTTTTCGAATAAACGGCTTATTTCATCAGCTTTGCCCTGGTTTGGTGATCTTGCAGATGAGGCTTTGGTGGTAACGGGGGGATAAACTAAAGGAAGGGCCGTCATAGGCATTCTTCTCTCCTTTCCCTGGACGGTGTCCCTTGAAAACATGATTCTGGCAGCCCTGTCACCTGCATCCGGTCCCATCCGCACATGAACCAGTGAATCCAGCCTGTTAACCACAATCTTCATGGCCTCTGTCCGTATCATCGATTGCGGCAGGCTGTCATAAACCTGAATCACCCAATTGGCATTACTCAATGAGTCGGGTTTGCCGGATATTGTAAAAACAGCATGTCTGGCCGGATCTGTATCGCCTGTCTTTCCCCGGACAGAAGGAAAGAAGGGGAAAAATGGCCAAAAATGGCTGCCCGGTTGCATCTGCAATAGCTGCCTTCCGGCATCAGACCGTTCTTCTTCCCTCAGGGTGCTTCGAAGGATTACTCCGAGTGAGTCCATAATTTGGGGTTGCAATCTGTGCATAAAAAGCAGTTGCTGATCCCTTTCCAGCTTTCTGGCAACTTCCTGCATGGCCTCATATACAGCCTGATCGAACTGTCTGATGGTAATGGTTCTGGCATTGGATATCCACCTGACCTGCACCAGGATTACCCCCAAAAGGGACAGGGCCATTAGTAGCACCACCAATTTAATAGTCCTGCCGGGC
>CAZFOI010000504.1:0-1549 GCA_964520605.1 uncultured Bacteroidales bacterium | reverse complement strand
ACATGGCGACGGAAGGTTGCGCAGCGAATTTATTCCCATTGTCCTTGGAGAGAGGATTCCCCAACTCTTTTCTCAGATAAAACGCACATGGGATCCCAAAGGGATTTTTAATCCAGGGAAAATCACCGATCCCCTTCCGATGAAATCCAGGTTGAGGTATACTCCCGGCCTGCCTCAGCGAAAACTCACCACATACTTTGATTATCCGGATGCAGGTAGTTTTTTGCAGGCTGTTGAAAAATGCAATGGTTCCGGAGACTGCCGCAAACCCCATTCCCGTGGCGGCGTAATGTGCCCTTCCTATCATGCATCCCTCACTGAGAATACAACTACCCGCGCAAGGGCCAACCTTTTAAGAGAATACCTGACCCATTCCCCAAAGAAGAACCCCTTTGACCATCCTGAGCTTCTTGAAGTCCTTGATCTGTGTCTTTCTTGCAAGGCATGCAAATCCGAATGCCCGTCAAATGTAGATATGGCCAGGTATAAAGCAGAATTTCTGCAGCAGTATTACCTTTCTGAAAGACTTCCATTAAGAGCGCGAATGATAGGAGCCTATGACCAGTTCAACAAATGGGGGGCTATATTTCCCCCATTGTATAATTTTTTTGTTGGTTGGAAGCTTTCCTCTGCCCTGATTCGAAAAATGCTGGGATTCGACTCCAGAAGGGAATTACCCAAAATCAGCCATCTGGTTTTCAGAAGATGGCACAAACAAAATCTTTCCCGGCTGAACGCCAGGATAAGCGGCAATCGCAGTCTGGTTCTTTTCATGGATGAGTTTACCCGATATACTGATGTACAGACAGGTATTCACACCATATTGCTGCTGCATTCACTTGGTTACAAAATTCATATTCCCGAGCTGGTTTCCAGTGGGCGCGCCCTGATATCCAAAGGAATGCTAAAAAAAGCAGGCAAACTGGCAATAAAAAACCTGCTGGCACTTGAAGGAAGGCTTAATGCCAAAATGCCGATGGTTGGTATTGAGCCCTCAGCCATTCTTGGTTTTCGGGATGAATTTCCCGATCTGGTAAAAGGAGAATTGAAGGAAACAGCCCAAAAAATTGCCCAACATACGTTCACCCTTGAAGAATTTCTCTGGGCCGAACTCCAGGCAGGGCACATCAATACGGACTTGTTTTCAGATGAATCCCAAACCGTATATTTCCATGGGCATTGCCATCAGAAATCCTTATCATCCATGGATGCCACTATGGGAATATTGTCTATGGCTCCGAATAAAACAGTGGTTCCGATTGAATGCGGATGCTGTGGAATGGCAGGGTCTTTCGGGTATGAAAAAGATCATTATGACATAAGCATGGCCATAGGAGAACTCAGCCTGTTTCCTGCCGTTAGAAAAGCACCTCTGACTGCCCTGATTTCGGCTTCAGGAACCAGTTGCAGGCAACAGATCATGGATGGGACAGGCCGAAAGGCATACCATCCTGCAGACATTTTGTATCAGTGGCTAAAGGAAAAGCCTGAATCCGGACCATAAAAAAAAGGGGCGCTTGCACGCCCCTTTTTTTTATCTGCATATTCC
>CAZFOI010000503.1:0-1553 GCA_964520605.1 uncultured Bacteroidales bacterium | reverse complement strand
GATTGCCTTTATGGACCAGGATATGGCATTCTCCCTGAACTACACACCCTGGCTGAGGTCTTTGGTGCCTGATATCAATCTGAGCTATCTCAGCGGGTTTAAGAAAATTGATGATTTTCAATCCATTGGTTTCTCCCTTACCTATTTTTCTGTTGGGGAAATCAATTTTACGGATGAGGTTGGCAACTTTTTGTTCCCGGTAAGACCCAATGAATTTGCATTTGGCATAACCTATGCCCGCCGTCTTGGAGATAACCTTAGTGGGGCAATAACCGCCAGGTATATTCATAGCGATCTTACCCAGGGACATTTTGCCGCAGGCGTGGAAACCAAACCCGGCCGTGCCCTTGCTGCTGATGTCTCCGCTTATTACGAAAAGGAACTTGAGTGGGATCGCACCCCGGCTACATTCGCTGCCGGCATCAACATATCAAATATTGGGAATAAAATATCCTATACCGATGAGGTTAACGCAGATTTTATTCCCATTAACCTGAGAATCGGCCCAAGAATGAGTTTCGATCTTGACGATTTCAACCGACTGACGGTTTTGGTCGATTTCAACAAATTGCTGGTGCCAACACCGCCCATCTATCAGCGCGATGAACTGGGAAGGGTAATGATTGACAATGATGGAAATTTTATGATTGCCAGTGGTAAGGACCCAAACAGGTCTGTAGTTAGCGGAATTTTTGGTTCTTTTGGTGATGCCCCCGGTGGTTTTCGGGAAGAATTGAATGAAATAACCTATTCGGCCGGTATTGAGTACTGGTACGACCGTCAGTTTGCCATTCGTGGCGGGTATTTTCATGAGCACCAGTCAAAGGGCAACCGCAAGTATTTTACCGTTGGCGTTGGTCTTAAATACAATGTCTTTGGCTTGGATTTTGCCTATGTAATTCCTGTGGCACAGCGCAGTCCGCTTGAAAACGTTCTTCGTTTTTCCCTTCATCTTGATTTTGCAGCCCTGAGGCAGGAGCAGAGATAAAGACTTTTGGAAAACCCATTATACATGGTTACATTTGCCAGTCAGATGTAACCATTTTTTTATGTCTTTACCAAGGGTTGGAATTGGATATGATGTTCACCGGCTGGAGCCGGGAAGAAAGATGATCCTGGGAGGGGTTCATATCCCATCGGATGTTGGTCCTGCAGGCCATTCAGATGCTGATGTGTTGGTTCATGCCATCATGGATGCATTGCTTGGAGCTGCCTCAATGAGGGATATTGGCTTTCATTTCCCTGACAAGGATCCCGTTTTTATGGATGCAGACAGCCGCATGCTTCTCAGGAAGGTAACAGCCTTGCTGCATGAGGCTGGGTATCGCATTGGCAATGTGGATGCTACTGTTTGCCTGGAACAGCCCAAAATAGCCCCCTATATAGATGGGATTATCAAACAGCTGGCATCGGATATGCAGGTGGAGACCGGGAACGTTTCTGTTAAAGCCACCACTTCAGAAGGCCTTGGGTTTACAGGGCGCCATGAGGGCATCAGTGCCATGGCAGTTGCCCTGATTGTCATCGCCTGAGTGTAAAACTTTCTCCCAGGT
>CAZFOI010000502.1:0-1565 GCA_964520605.1 uncultured Bacteroidales bacterium | reverse complement strand
CGGAAAGACAATGCTTTCTGGAATAGGTTTTCCTGGATGGCATCCAGCATGTGGGCCACTTTATTGCCAATATCAGCCAACTGATAAACCTGCTTTTCAAGGGTATCCCTTCGGGCTATCTCAACAGTTCCGTTATCTGCATCACGCGGACCAATAGCCATTCGAACCGGAACACCTTTGAACTCATATTCAGTATACTTCCAGCCAGGTTTGTGGGTGTCTCTGTCATCGAGCTTAACAGATATGCCGCGGGCTTCCAGATCCTGTTTAATGTCTTTCGCAATTTTGCATACCTTATCATATTGCTCCTGATCCCTGTATATCGGGATTATCACAACCTGAACAGGCGCAAGCCTGGGAGGAAGCACAAGTCCGTGATCATCTGAATGGGCCATAATCAGTGCCCCGACCAGGCGCGTTGATACCCCCCATGAAGTTGCCCACACATGTTCAAGTTTTCCTTCCTTATTGGCAAAGCTTACGTCAAAGGCTTTGGCAAAGTTTTGTCCCAGAAAATGGGAGGTACCTGCCTGCAAAGCTTTTCCGTCCTGCATCAGGGCTTCTATACAATAGGTTTCCACAGCTCCGGCAAAGCGCTCGTTAACAGACTTGGTGCCTTTCAGAACCGGAACCGCCATGAAGTCTTCTGCAAATCTGGCATAAACTTCAAGCATCTGTTTGGTTTCTTCCACGGCTTCCTGTTCGGTTGCGTGTGCAGTGTGTCCTTCCTGCCATAGAAATTCAGCCGTACGCAAAAACATTCTGGTACGCATTTCCCATCTGACCACATTTGCCCATTGATTAACCAGTATTGGCAGATCCCTGTATGACTGTATCCAACCCCGGTATGTGTCCCAGATTATGGTTTCGGAAGTGGGTCGTATGATCAGCTCTTCTTCTAGCCTGGCTGATTCATCCACCACAACTCCTTTTCCGTCGGGTGCGTTTTTCAGCCGGTAATGCGTAACAACAGCACATTCCTTGGCAAAGCCTTCAACATGATCGGCTTCACGCGAAAAAAAAGATTTGGGAATAAACAGTGGAAAGTAGGCATTGGAATGACCGGTATCCTTGAACATTTTATCCAGAGCGGCCTGCATCTTTTCCCAAATGGCATAACCGTAGGGTTTAATTACCATACATCCTCTTACTGCCGAGTTCTCGGCCAATCCGGCCCGCTGTACGATATCATTGTACCATTTGGAGTAGTTTTCTTCTCTGGTAGAAAAATCTTTAGCCATTTTGCCCTTTGGTATAATATTTGCAATTAAACAGTTGAACAACCGGCAAATTTAACAAAAAACGCGGAAACCCGAGTGATTTGTTATCTTTGTGTAACCACAACCATTGGAGGGAAACAATATGAGAACCATCAGACTACTTACCGGAATATTCCTTCTCTCGCTGGCAGCCTGTTCCTCAGGATACCACCTTGCCAGTGGTTATGATGATGTTTATTATTCGCCTGCTCTTGTCAGGCCGGGTGCAGAACCTGTAATGGCAGAGGCTGTAGCCACACCCGGGCAAACTAACAGTGCCATCACGGCAAACAACATCACAGAGTC
>CAZFOI010000501.1:0-1567 GCA_964520605.1 uncultured Bacteroidales bacterium | reverse complement strand
ACAGCGGAACTAGATGATCGCCATACCCTGTTTTACCATATGGGGATGGGGCATTACAGTGCCAGCAGAAACTTTAACCAGGCAGAGTCTGTTCGATACGAAGGCAGAGGATTTGAAGCTGGGGTGCAGATGTCTGTTCAGCTACCATCCTGGAGCAGTTTCCATGCCGTACGCTACAGCAAACTTACCACCGAAGCCAGAGTCGGTAATACTTTCAGGCTGATAAACGGCATGACTGATTATGACAAACTCAGCTACCATGGCAGCCTTTTGCTAAGAAAACCAAAACATTTGCATGAATTTCAGCTTACGGGATCCATGACCACCCTGAATGCAACCGAGATCAGGCAGGAATCTTATTCTCAAAGCATTGATGGTGTTTATTATACATTAATCCGTACCCTTAGATGGATTGAAGGCAAACACATTGTAAGGGATTACAGCGGATCATTGCAATACCAGTTGTCTTCCTTAGGACAATCCCAGCCCCTGCGCTATCAGTTTACCGCATCTGCCGGAGCCGGATATTACGGTGCAACCCACTACCCTGCCGAGATTTATGGCTATTATAATGCCACCTCTGCCATCGCCCGGCTGAAATACCAGCATTTTATCAAAGCAGGTAGCATCAACATGGATCCTTATGCGAGCGCAGGAGCAAAAATTGTAGTAGACAAAGATGCCGTATTTAAGCCTTTCCCAAATTACCTGGCAAGCATTCCGGAGCTCGACTACCGCTATTTTAGTGAGGATTTTTATCAGGGTACCCTTGGTTTGAATCTGTCTACCAGGACTATAAACTTTAAGGGCGTTTCCCAGTTCTTTGCAGATGTTTCGGGCAGCTATATGCTGTTCCCAAACATCAACCAGGACAATCATAATGTCTTTTTACGTGTATCCGTCGGAGCCATTTTCTGACATATTGTACCCAAACAAACCTAAACCAAGCATTTCCATGCGTAGCAGATTAATTACGGCAGCAATTGGCCTTGTCCTCTTGCTTGCCCAAACAGTGCTTTTTGCACAAAAGCAATACGATTACATCAGCTTTCCTGATGATCCGCTAAATGCCCGGATCTATACCCTTGACAATGGTCTGAAAGTGTATATGTCTGTCTGCAACGAGCAACCCCGCATCCAGACCTATGTGGCCATAAGGGTTGGGAGCAAACACGATCCGGCTGAGTCTACAGGACTGGCCCATTATTTCGAACACCTCATGTTCAAGGGCACATCAACCTTTGGCACCATCAATTGGGAAAAGGAAAAGCCCCTGTTAGACAAGATAGAATCCCTCTTTGAGACCTATCGCAAAGAAACCGACCCCAAAGTAAGGGCAGCTATTTATCGGGAAATCGACAGCATATCCTATATAGCATCAACCTATGCCATTCCCAATGAATACGACAGGCTGATGACGGCCATAGGTTCAACCGGAACCAATGCGGCCACAGGGAATGACTATACGTACTATATTGAAAATATCCCTTCCAATCAGCTCGAAAACTGAGACCTGGTGCAGGGATTGCGCTTCAGCGATCCGGTTTTGCGCTTGTTTCATACAGAG
>CAZFOI010000500.1:0-1577 GCA_964520605.1 uncultured Bacteroidales bacterium | reverse complement strand
TGCGATATAGCAAGGATTTCAAAGAACGTTAATTAATATTTAGTACCCACTAGTGTAAACTTTGATTAATTAAGTATGGGGTCAGCCGGAAAGTTGGCCCAGATGGCATAGTCATTGCCCATCTCCTTCAGTATGCTGCTCCACAATTTCTGGGGCTTGGGATTCATTACCATAGAACTCTGGCATTGGGTAACAATCCAGGATTTCTCAAGCATTTCACGCTCCAGCTGCCCTTTTTCCCAACCTGAATAGCCAATAAAGAAACGCACATCCTGCTGGCCAACCAACTGAAGATTGATCAGCTCAATCAATTTGCTGATCTCCCCTCCCCAAAAAACACCTTTGATAATTTCCACGCTGCCGGGGATTCTGTTTCCCAAAGTATGCAGGTAAAAGAGCCTCTCGGGATGTACCGGCCCACCCAGGAACAAGGGAAAATCAACCTGAGGAAAATCCTTTACCACCTCATTGAGTTTCAGATGTATCGGCTTGTTTAGAATCAGGCCGATGCTGCCTTCACTGGTATCGTGCTCAACGAGCAATACCACGCTCCTTCCAAAATAAAAGTCGCGCAGGGCAGGCTCGCTGATCAGCAATTTGCCGCTGGATGGATGGTCTTTTTTTTGCGCACTTCCCATTCGGGGGTTTTTTATAATTTTGATGAGGCAACTGCCATCTAAACAACAAAAACTTTACCAATGTTCACATGAAACCGGGTGCAAATCAAAACAAATATAACTCATTTCGGGAAAGTCATCCGGTTTTCAGCTATGATTCCTGCGAATATTCAATAGATTCAGGCATACTTACGGCCAAATTTGCTTTTAGCTGCGGGCAACACTCATTAAAAAGTTCCTATGAATTTCCGGATTTTTCGGCAGGGACTGAAATAATGTCAGATCCACACCTTGCCTCACTCGTTTTTCATCTGGGGATGGTTGAAATGATTTCTTACTGGAAGGCCTTTTGCAGCCCGATAATTGAACTCCGGCCATATTGTCTGAATCCGGATCAGCAGCAATGGTGGAAAAATCTTTTTTTCAACGGACTTGGTGAGTTTTTTTATACCAATGGCATTAGGCCTGATCCCCGGGAGTTCTTAAACTTTCGCAATGCTCCGGATGCGGCAGAACTTCCTGAATCTAAACATGCCTATGCAGACCCGAATGCTGTTATCGTTCCCGTTGGCGGCGGCAAAGATTCGGTGGTTGGCCTGGAGCTGCTCTTACATGCCGGAATGAAGCCTTATACTCTGGTTATCAATCCCAGGGAAGCGACCAAACGGGTTATTGACATTGCAGGCATTCCCCCTGACCGTCAGATTACGGTAGGGCGCAGGCTGGATCCCCAGATTCTGGAATTGAACAAACAAGGGTATCTTAACGGGCACACACCTTTTTCTGCCATGCTGGCATTTGCTTCCCTTATTGTGGCATACATCAGCGGAACGGGTCATATTGCACTCTCAAATGAATCCAGTGCCAACGAGCCCAGCATCCCGGGCACAGGGATTAACCATCAATATTCCAAGTCTTTTGGTTTTGAAAGTGATTTTCGCAGGTATACCGGACAATACC
>CAZFOI010000499.1:0-1582 GCA_964520605.1 uncultured Bacteroidales bacterium | reverse complement strand
AGAGGCCCTGCTGGCACTGAGCCCACCAAGGCCCTGTGCCCGTCTGAGACCGAAATCACTCAGCAAACGGTCGCCGGCTGATCGTCTGATGCGACTGGCTTTGGTGGCTACCAGGGATTGAAAATTCAAAGTATTCAGGAGCAGGGTTTCTGCAAGCTGACCCTCAATAAGATTGCCTTCTATCCTTAGAATGGGCTCAAACGGGAAGACAACCTCTCCCTCCTTCATACCATAGATATCCGCCTTGAATCGGAAATCTTCCAGGTAATCCAAAAAGTCTCTTTCAAAACCAAGTTTTTTGAGGAAGCCAAGGTCATTGTCAGAAAAGCGAAGGTTTTCAAACAATTCAAGCAATTCCTGCAATCCGGTAAATACTACGTAACCACCCGAGAAAGGAAGCTTGCGGAAGAAGTAATCGAAACAGGCCCTATCCTGATGCAAGCCACTCCTGAAGTAGGCCTGGGACATTGTAAGCTGATAGTAATCTGTATATAAAGGAGATATACTCCCTGAAAGGATCATCGTTCTATGCTTTTACCACGAATAATTGAGAGGTTTCATATTTTACCACCCTTATTGGATCGCCTTTTTCGATATAGCCGGTAAGGGCGGTTGCATCGTAAACATCTTCACCGATTTCCACCTTTCCGGATGGACGCAAAACAGTAAATGCTGTTCCTGTTTGTCCCACCAAAGACTTCATACCGGCATCGGCTGATGTATAGCCCTGGGAAGTATCCTGAACGGTATTCAGGGCAAGTTCTCCAAAGCGCGAGGTGGTAAACAACTTTCTGCTGATATAAAACGAAGACACCAGAGAAACAAAAAAGGCAATGATTACGATTAAAAAAGCCCTGATAATTTCCATGGCAGGAACACCACTAAAATCGAATCCCTGGTTGCCCACCATGGCAAGGGCCAGCCCTGAGACAACAAGCAATATTCCCAATACCCCGGTAACACCAAAACCCGGGATGACAAATACTTCAATGGCAATCAGCAGCAATCCCCCAATAAACAGAACAATTTCGTAATGCGTGGCAAGACCCTCCAGATAAAGTGGGGCAAAGTACAAAAGTGCTGCGGATATGGCCAGCAAAATGGGAAAACCAATTCCCGGAGTCTGGAGTTCAAAATAAATCCCCCCCAGTATCAGCATGATCAACAACCCGCTGACTATGGGGCTGATCAAAAAGGCAATGATGCGGTCTATAAAGCCCAGACGCTGCTCTACCAGCTCATATTGTTCAAACCCTGCCTGGGCCAATACGTCTTCCACACTGTCGGCAATGCCTTCACAAAACCCCCAGCGAACCGCTTCTGAGGCGGTAAAAGTGAGTACTTTTCCCTTTTCTATTACACCTTCCACTTCAATTTCCGGATCTACCATGGCCTGTGCTATCTGAGGGTCGCGTCCTTTGGCTTCTGCCGTGGAGCGCATCATGGATCTCATATATGACTGGTATTTATCCGGAACCACTTCCCCTGTCTGATCAACCACCGTGGCAGCACCGATATTGGCACCGGGACGCATATAGATGCGGTCTGCGGAAATGCTTATCAAAGCTCCTGCTGAAGCGGC
>CAZFOI010000498.1:0-1584 GCA_964520605.1 uncultured Bacteroidales bacterium | reverse complement strand
AAGTTATCAAATCCGTGCTTGGAGAGGAGATCAGCATGGAAGAGCTGGGTGGCGCCAGGGTACACAGCGAAATTACAGGGAATGCCCATTTCTTTGCTGAAAGCGAAGCCGAGTGTTTCCAAATGATAAAAAAACTTGTTTCCTATATTCCCTGGAACAACCAGAAAAAAGCAGATCCATTCCCAAAGAAGGCCCCAAAAACCCGGCAGTTCCGCATCGACGACATCATACCCACCGACCCGCGTGAGCCCTATGATGTAAGAGATGTTATTCGCTCCATTGCCGATGACAGCGATTTCTTTGAAATTCAGGAATTGTTTGCAGCCAATATGGTTATCGGATTTGGCAGAATGAACGGACAAACCGTTGGTTTTGTTGCCAATCAGCCATTGGTGCTGGCAGGTGTGCTTGATGTGGATTCTTCAGACAAAGCAGCCCGCTTCATCAGGTATTGCAACGCATTCAACATCCCCCTGGTTACCCTGGTTGACCTCCCGGGATACCTTCCGGGCATCGATCAGGAACATGCGGGAGTAATCCGTCATGGTGCCAAGATTTTGTATTCATACAGCGAAGCAAGCGTACCCAAATTAACGGTTATATTGCGCAAGGCCTATGGAGGTGGTTATATCGCCATGTGCTCCAGGCATCTCAGGGCAGACTTCGTATTTGCATGGCCAACGGCAGAAATTGCGGTCATGGGGCCGGAAGGGGCAGCCAACATCATTTTCAGGCAGGAGATCATGTCTGCTGAAAACCCGGATGAAATGCGCCAGCAAAAGGTGGAAGAGTATAAGAAAAAGTTTGCCAATCCATACGTAGCCGCCGCACATGGTTATATTGATGCGGTAATTGAGCCTTCTGAAACCCGCAGGTTTCTGATCCATGCCCTGGAAGTATCCCAGGAGAAATCCCAGCTGATCCCTGAAAAGAAGCACGGGATACCCCCATTTTAAACCATTTCCTTTATTGAGGAAAGCAAACCAATTATCAGGGTATGAGCAAGAAACAAAAAAAAGAAACGCCTGCATACGACTCCATAAATATTGACGGGGCAGAATACCGGACCCTCCACAACAAGATGCATGCATTGCGCAAGCCATATGTCCCTGCCGATCAGAGAAAAATTACTTCTTTTATGCCTGGCAATATCCAGGAAGTATTTGTTAAGGAAGGCGACACCGTAGAGGAAGGCGGCAGGCTGTGTATACTTGAAGCAATGAAGATGAAAAACATCATCATAGCCCCTATGCACGGTAAAATTGGGAAAATCCATGTCAGCGAAGGCGACAGGGTTCCCAAGAATTTTGTTCTTATCGAAATGGCATGATCCGGCTGGTTTTTGCCACACACAACGCCAACAAACTATCTGAAGCCAGGTCTATCCTCGGGTCGGAATATGTCCTTGATGGCCTCAGTGATATCGGATTCCATGACGAGATTCCCGAGCCATGGCCCGACATGAAGGGCAATGCCCTGGAAAAAGCACGTGCTGTATTTCAGGCAACAGCCCTGGATTGCTTTGCAGACGATTCCGGACTTGAAGTGGAAGCGCTGGGCGGCGCACCCGGATTATTCTCGGCC
>CAZFOI010000497.1:0-1587 GCA_964520605.1 uncultured Bacteroidales bacterium | reverse complement strand
TTACATTGAATCCGGTGCCAAACTCTCCCACGCTCTGGATGCCGGGGAGCAGGGTAATGCTCCTTACAATGTCCCTTTCGCCAAAGGTTCCGGGAAGTTCTTTTATGGCCTTGGAATCAAGACTGATCATACTCATCTGGGTACGGGACACATTTTCTTCTGCCCTTTTTGCCATTACGGTTACCTCTCTGAGCTGGGTGCTGCCTGAAAACAACTCCAGATTTAGTTCTCCGGCACTGAATAACCTGATACGCTGAACCATCTCATCGTAGCCAACGTAGGAAATCCTGAGTCGCTGCTCTCCCACAGGCAGGTCAATGGTAAACATTCCATTGATGTCGGTTGATGCTCCCTGTCCTGAAACAGGTTCATAAATCACTGCGCCTATTAGTGCATCGCCGGTGGCTCCGTCGGCAACCCTGCCTTTTATGGTGGCCCTTGAAAACCGTCCAAATTCATTCGGGTTCCCGACAATGATTACATCATCGAAGGCTGGCAATTGGGCCTCGGCCATTTCGTCTCCTGGTACAATAAATACCATACCATCAAATTGTTTGATTGCCAACCCCTCTCCCCGGGTAATTGCGGCAAGTGCTGCAGGAAGGGTAAGGCGGCTTATGGAGGCATCCGCCTTGCGGTTCTCAAACATCCGGGCATCATAAAAGATCCTTGTTTTGTGTTGCAATTCCAGGGCAGAGATGATTTCGCTGATCGGGATTTCCTGTCCTGTGTTTTGGCTTGTCTGCGGAAAGGCCGGCTTCGTATACAGCAATGAGAGGATCATCGCCACCGGCAGAAAAAATCGTATTAGCATGATGTTTGGCAGTAGGGTATAAAAGGGCAAAACCTCGCAAATGTAGCGAAATTATTGCCCTTTTATACGGTTTGTTTTCATGGTTGTATTAAAAAAAGAATACATGCAATTATTTACAATTATTGTGCCATCTGTTAACATATGTTAACAAAAAAAGCACTAATTTGAGTTTGAAACGGATGCTTGTGTTTACTTTTGCACCAGGCTATTCCTATACATAATTTATAATAAAGCTGTTCTGAATATGGATGCAAAACTAATTGTACTGTTTCTGTATGTTCTCATGATTGTTATTGTTGGGATCAGGAGTTTTCAGGGAACGAAAAACTTCAATGATTTTTTCCTCGGTGGAGGCCGGGTAGGGCCATGGATGAGCGCATTTTCATATGGTACAGCTTATTTTAGTGCGGTTTTGTTTATCGGATTTGCCGGAAATATTGGCTGGAATTTTGGCTATTCCGGTTTGTGGATAGCCTTATGCAATGCCCTGGTTGGGGTGATGCTGGTCTGGTGGCTTGTTGCACCCCGCATCAAAAAGGCAGCAGCCGAAATGCAGATCCATACCCTGCCTGAATATCTTGAAAAGCGTTATGATTCTTCAGCTTTTAAACTGATTTCTTCAGTGGTGATTTTTGTTTTTATGATTCCATACTCGGCGGCTGTCTTCATGGGCTTGTCGCATCTGTTTACCTCCAATTTTGACATTGCTTATGGCTATGGGGAAGTAACTCTAGAGGTCAGTTGGGAGATAACACCATTATAAATAAATCATC
>CAZFOI010000496.1:0-1596 GCA_964520605.1 uncultured Bacteroidales bacterium | reverse complement strand
AGTTTGCGATAGGTAACCAGAGTAAACGCTTTTTTACAACCAATGTGTTCAATGATTTTTATCATTTTTGGGTTAAAGTCGCCAATCCAGTTCATGTACATATCACGATACCAGTTTTTGGGTTGCACATTGTCTCGCAACTTCAAGATCAGTCCGCTTTCGACACCCCTGTTGCGATACTCCGGGACGGTTCCGAAAACAAGTCCTTGTATGGTTCTGGCCTTACCAAGGCTTTTGTAAAACAGAAATTTTATTTTTCCCCACCAGTTAAGTTTGCCGTTGACAAACCGAAAGAGTTGATTTAATTCCGGGATGCTGATTAGAAATGCAATGGGATCCTGGTCTTTGTAGCCAAAAACAATCAAATCCTCATCAATTACGTCTTTCATGCTTCTGTACATATGCAGGGCTTCTTCCCTTGAAATGGGTTTGAAGAATTTGTGGGTTCCGGCCCATGCCTTATTGTATATGGTCATAAAGTCGCCGGCATATTTGTCCAGGTCACTGAGACGTATGCTTTCAAAGCGAAACCCCTGTGCCTTCATCAGCCTGGCCAGTTTTTCTTCCAGAATTTGCGGCAATCTCACATCGGCAGAAAGCCGGTAAACATATTGGTTATAATAGTTCAGAAATCCGTATGCTTCAAAGAGGTCCTTGTAATAGGGGGGATTGTAATTCAGGAGATAGGTTGGACGACGCTCGAAACCTTCCGTCATCAGGCCCCAGAAACGTTCCTTTTCTCCAAAATTTATCGGACCATCCATGGCTTTCATGCCTCTGTGTGTAAGCCATTCCCTGGCTGAGTCGAACATCAGAAAAGCCGCATCCTTATTGTTAATGCATTCAAAAAACCCGATGCCGCCTGTGGGTTGGGTAAAGGTATTGGCAAGTGGGTAATTAACAAATGCTGCAATGCGACCGATCAGTTGCCCGTTTTCATCCCTGAGCACCCACCTGATCGCCTCACCTGATTTGAACTGTTTGTTTTTTAATGGGTTAAAAGCAGCTTCAATGTCAGCATCAAGATGGCTGATCCAATTCGGATCATGCCTGTAGATCTTCCTGGGGACATCCAGAAACGCCTTTTTGGTTTTTTGATCGCTTACTTCTGTCAGAAACATGCGCCTGCCGGATTAATGGTTACAGGGGTTTTTACAAATATATACATTCCCTGAAATATGCCCGGTCATCAGGCAGTCGGATCGTTTTTTTGTCAGATGTAAGATGCGAATTCCAATGAAATGCATTAGGTTTGCATTAAATTCATCAGGGATGAAACAATTGAATAATACAGAAAACAAGGTTCTGGTTGTAACAGGTGCATCCTCCGGTATTGGCAAAGCAATTGCCCTGAAAGCCCTTGGGTTGGGATGGAAAGTAGTGTTGGCTGCACGAAATACGGAAGCCATGCAGCTGGCCGTTACTGAGGCTGGATTTGACAGTAAACAATGGTTGATAGTCCAGGCGGATGTTGCAAAAAAAGATGATTGCCGCAAAATCACGGAATCCTGTATTCGGACTTTTGGCAGAATGGACGTGCTGATAAACAATGCCGGATTGTCTATGAGGGCGGTATTTGTTGATGTAGCTCCTGAA
>CAZFOI010000495.1:0-1596 GCA_964520605.1 uncultured Bacteroidales bacterium | reverse complement strand
CTTCAATTCCATTTACCCAGATGTTTCCTTCTGAATCCATAATCATATCGCTGGTATAGGCTCCCTGTCGCCAGATTCCCTTACTTACCCATTGAGATCCGTTAAAGTGAAAAATTTCGCTGCTCAAACCTGTGAGCAGGGCTTCGCCATCGCCAAAAGCTCTGAAAGCCCAGGTATCAGACGAAACCGGATTTTGTGCTGGTGTTACCCAGGCTCCCGCCGGGGTTAGGTAATCGAGCGAAAACGGCTGGCCTGGTTCGGTCATTCTGAAAGCCCAGAGGTTTCCTGCATCATCAACACAATCTTTTCCAGGCAAAGCCACAACTTCACCCGGATTTCCGTTTTGCGGAAGTTTTGTAAACAACTGGGTATCGCTGTCAAATTGAATCATTTCATTCCATCCTGCAGCGTCAATCCAAACTTTATAACCTCCGTTGGCTTTGGATTGTATGGCAACATTCTCGCAAAATGAGGTTAATGAAGGCCAGTTATTGGCGGTAGTGCCATAGCCCCAGTATTGCATCTGATTATTGGCAGGATTGTATCTGATGAGCCCTCCATCACCCCAGACTACTGATAATACGGCAGCCCAGATGGTACCATCAGGAGCAACTTCAAGATTAATTGTACGCCCACCGGGATGCAATGAGTTTTCTGCATCCAATAATGTGATTGAACTTCCTCCTTCTGCCGGATCGAAACTAAGTAAACCCCGCCAGGTGGCCATCCATAATACGCCTGATTCATCTTCGGTGATTTCCGAAATACGGGCTGACCCAACATCATAAATGCTTCCAATAGCCGGGTAATTGATATTTGAAAAATTCTCCCAGGTGTTTGATGTAAAGTTGTATTTTGAAAACCCACCCTCTTCCCAACCGGGGACATAAGCAGCTATATAGGGATTATTATCAGGCGCAAGCCACAAAGCATCTGAATAATCACCCATAATACCAGTATTGCCGGGAGTATAATGTCTCCAGCTGATCTGGGTTTGTGAACTTGCAGAGAGGACCAGGAAAAGAAAGGCCAGGATGCCAAAATATTTTGTCATAAAGAATTTTAACAACATTTAACAACATATGTAATTATTTGTTTTCGTAAACCATAGCTTGTAATAATATATAATGCAGATGAAGATAATTCTGTCTGACACGATAAAGACCTTACAGGAAAATTGTTCTTTTCAAGGCCGGAGCAATCATTCCTGTATATTTTTGCTGCATACATAGCAGCAATTCCTGCCTTACTTTTGTTTTTTGGCTTTTATATCAGTTTACTTTTAACATGCCAAAGGAGCGGGTGACGTTTCGCTTCAAAAAGTTTTTAACGATCTTCCGCCACTACAGGGCGGAAATTTTTCTTAGTCTTCTTTTTTACCGGCCTTTCGCTCCTACGGAGCGGTAGCCTTTTCTATTGTCACAGTTTTCTTAACAACTTCCTGCTCATACGGAGCATTCAAATTTACAGTAATACATTGCCCCGTTAGGGGCAAAAGCCCGGTAAAATGATATGTGTGGAACGTATGTACCGCCCCAGCGGCATGCCCCCCGCCGATGGCCTATCGTGTGGACACATTTCTATGGACTTGCCAGC
>CAZFOI010000494.1:0-1608 GCA_964520605.1 uncultured Bacteroidales bacterium | reverse complement strand
AGCTGCAGGGTTTTGCGGTTGACCTCCTTTTCATCTTTGTTTTTGGGGTTTGGATCCAGGTATAGCTTCAAATACTCTGTCTTCCGTTTCCCGCTGTGGTAATAGTCCAGGTACAGGCTCGTCTTGCATCCCTGGTTTCTTTTTCTGAGGGTTACTTTCATGTGTTAATAATTTTCATATTACGGTCACATGGAATCGCATGAATGAACATTATCATGTGTGTGAACAAATGTGCACATGCTTATTTCATGGATGAAAGGCCTTTGTTGTTGGTTAAAAATTTTGTTGCTAGCAACGTTTTGATAAATGTCAGCAACGATTTAGCAACCAAACTTACAGAAAAATGGGCAAACTGGCAACAGAAAAAGGAAAATAAATGCAGTTAATAAGCAGAAAATGAAGCATGAAGAGAAACAAGGGAAAGGTAGTTACTTTCCGATACAAAACTTCCCGAATATCTCGCCCAATATTTCGTCTGATGTTACCTCACCGGTAATGGTTCCCAGGTGGTGCAGGGCCGTACGCAAATCAATGGCCAGAAGGTCTCCTGAAAGGCGGTCATCAATGCCCTGCCTTACGGACCTGAGTGCATCCGCGGTTTTAGCCAGGGCTTCGTAGTGGCGGCTGTTGGAAACCAGTAACTGGTTCTCATCCGACAGGGCATCGGCAACAGATCGGCTCAGGCTGTCGGTTATCATGCGGATGTTTTCCTTGCGTTTTGCAGAAACAAACAAGGTTTCCCACTCAACCAATTCCCTGAAATGATGGGGTATTTCCTCCAAAAGGTCCGTCTTGTTGCCAATAAGAATCAGGCGTTGCAACTCGCTGTTGATGCCCTCCTGGAATTCCCTTATGGTTTCCCTTATCTCTTCCAGACTTGTCTGGCTGATGTCGAAAAGATAAAGTATGATGGCGGCCTGCCTGATTTTCTCTCTGGTTCTTTCTATACCTGCAGACTCAATAACATCTTCGCTATGGCGCAGCCCGGCCGTATCTATGAAGCGGAAGGCCACCCGATCTATCAGTATAACATCCTCGATGGTATCCCTGGTTGTACCCGGAATGTCGCTTACAATGGCCCTTTCTTCATTCAACAAGGCATTCAGCAGGGTTGATTTGCCCACATTCGGTTTCCCGATTATGGCTACAGGAATGCCGGTTTTAAGCACATTTCCAAGTGAAAAACTTTGCCTTAGCCCCTCCAGCTCTGCATCGGTCTGGGCCAGCAGATCGAGCAGGTATCCACGATCAGCAAACTCAACGTCCTCTTCGCTGAAATCCAGTTCCAGTTCAATCAATGAAGCAAATTCAAGCAATTTGGAGCGAAGCAGCCGGATTCTGTCAGAAAAATGCCCCCTCATCTGCCGCAAGGCCATTTGGTGAGATGCGGATGAATTGGATGCAATCAGGTCTGCCACAGCCTCGGCCTGAGACAAATCCATGCGGCCGTTCAGGAAAGCCCTCAAGGTAAACTCCCCGGGTTCGGCCATCCGGGCACCTTCATCTACCAGGGCCTTAAGTATTTCCTGTTGGATGTATACCGAACCATGACAGGATATTTCAACCATATCTTCATCGGTATAGCTTCCCGGAGCCCGAAAAACCACC
>CAZFOI010000493.1:0-1613 GCA_964520605.1 uncultured Bacteroidales bacterium | reverse complement strand
TTATCCTCCAATATTATGAAAACACCCCGTCTGGCTTTTGCTGCCTTTTTCGGGCTTCATGCCAACGGCGGCTTCCAGGGCTTGGCGTATGCCCATTTCTCTTATATCGTATTCCAGGTCTGAGAACAAACAGGGTTTGATTTTTCCGTTGGATGTAAGCCTTAAGCGGTTGCATTGGGAGCAGTCCCCTCCGCTCCCGCCATGCACCACGGAAAACTGACCGGTACTCAGATCCATCTGTTCTATGAAACGTATCTGCAAGCCGTGTTCCCGGCAAAAATCTTCTACTTTTCGGGCATCTTCTCCAGGCCCTGAAGGAGGTATGACGCAATTGACCTTAATGGGGTTTAATCCCGAGGTTTTTGCCGCCAGTATGCCTTCAATCACCCGGTCGAGTTTTCCGCCCCGGGTAATGCTGTGGAAAGTTTCCCTGTTCAGGGTATCGAGGCTTACATTGATGCGCCTGAGACCCGCCTTTGCCAGTTCGCCTGCAAAAGATTCAAGCAAAATGCCATTGGTGGTAAGCCCAAGGTCTTTTACACCCGGAACAGAGGCAATCATGGCCACCAGATCTACAATATCCTTTCTGACCAGTGGCTCCCCACCCGTTAGACGAATTTTGTCGATGCCCAAAGGCACAGCCACCCCCACCACACGGGTTATTTCCTCATAAGTGAGGATGTCCTGGTGTCGCAAGGGCACAAAGGATTCCTCAGGCATGCAGTACCTGCACCGCAGATTGCATCTGTCTGTAACTGAAATCCTCAGGTAGTGTATGCGCCTTTTATAGGGGTCAATCATTGGAAGAATGTTGCTATATCTGGTTAGGATTTCAGTGTTAAATTTTGCGCACGCAAACCACAGACCCGGCTTCCAGTTTGCCAATACCCTTGGGAATAAACATCAATCCATCAGCCAGACAAATGGCATGGATATGTGCCGATCCGTGATAGCCTACCGGCATTACTTTTGCCTCACTGTTGAGTGTAACCGGCAGCCATTCGGGACGGTCGGTTTTTTTTCTATGAAAAGCTGTCTCCAGTTTCATTTGATGTTCGTCAGGCAGGTAAGCAGTACCCATCATTTTGTAGAGAAGGGGTTTCACCATCACCTCAAAATTGATGAAAGAAGAAACCGGATTTCCCGGAAGACCGAAAACAAACACATCGCCTTTTCGTCCAAAGACGGTTGGCCTGCCTGGTTTGACCTCAACTTTTTGAAATAGTATGTTGATGCCTGCCTCACGCATTACATGGGGAACAAAATCGTAGTCTCCTGCAGAAACGCCACCCGAAAGCAATACCACATCAGACATGCTGAGGGCCTTGTCCAATGCCTCGCGGGTGGCTTCCATGGAGTCAGGAACTATGCCCAGGTATTGGGGCATACAATGGGCTGCCGCTGCCTGCGCTGCCAACTGGAACCCATTGCTGTTGCGGATTTTCCCTGTTTCCGGGAAATGGGAGGGCTCAACCAATTCATCCCCCGTAGACAGTATGCCCACTCTGGGTTGCCTGTAAACCAGGGGGTTTGTATAGCCCACCGATGAGAAGATGGCCGTATGCTGGGGGCGTATGATCTGGCCTTTATCCCATACTTTCTGTCCTTTCTGA
>CAZFOI010000492.1:0-1633 GCA_964520605.1 uncultured Bacteroidales bacterium | reverse complement strand
AACTATTTTCTACACGATGGATCATACAGTAATTCCATCCCCACCCCTGAATCCTTTCTGGGATTTCAGATAGGTGAGTGGCATCTGCATCATGCCCCCCTGGTATACTATTTTAAGGAGCTTGCCAGGGTGTCAGACCGGGCAATCGTTTATGAATATGCCAGGTCATATGAAAACAGGCCGCTGATTCAAATGGTCATTACTTCTGAAAAGAATCATGAAAGACTGGATGAGATCAGGTTGCAACATCTGGCCCTTACCGACCCTGATCGGTCGGGGGGGCTGGATGTGGCATCCATGCCGGTGGTGGTTATGATGGGATATGGGGTTCATGGAAATGAGCCCAGTGCCCACAATGCGGCTCCTTTGGTTGCCTATTACCTCACGGCAAGCATGGATGATGCCGTATTAAGAATGCTGGATAATACTATCATTATTATTGATCCCTCACTGAATCCCGACGGGCAGGACCGTTTTGCCAGCTGGGTAAACCGTCACAGAAGCCACACCCTGGTGTCTGACCCGGCAGACAGGGAGTTCTCTGATGTATGGCCCGGTGGCAGGTCCAATCATTATTGGTTCGACCTTAACCGCGACTGGCTTGGTGCCCAGCACCCCGAGATCAATGGCAAGATAAAGCAATTCCACCATTGGAAACCCAATATCAACACCGACCATCATGAGTTTGGCGCCAATTCCACCTTTTTCTTTCAACCCGGTGTTCCCACCAGGGTCAACCCTCTGACCCCTCCGGAAACTAACCGGCTTACCTATGATATTGCTGCTTATCATGCCGGAATGCTGGATCAGATCGGCTCACTGTATTATATGGAACAGGGCTTTGATGACTTTTACTACGGTAAAGGTTCGGCGTATCCGGATGCCTACGGCAGCATCGGGATTTTGTTTGAGCAGGGGGGGACCAAAGGGCATCTCCGCGAAACCGTACACGGGGTAAACTCCTTTGCATTTACCATTCGTAACCAGGTTCAGGTATCCTTGTCTACCCTGGCAGCAGCGCAGGATTTGCGCATTCCTTTGCTGGAACATCTCAGATGGTTTAATAAGTCTGCGCTGGAACTTGCTGCCAAAGATCCGGTTAAGGCCTATGTTTTTGGAGACCCCTTTGATAATGGCCGAAATTATCATTTTCTTGATGTGCTGCATACCCACCAGATTGAAGCATATCCGCTAAAAGAATCAACAGATTTCCAGGGAAAGCGTTTTGAAGCCGGGTCTTCATGGATTGTTCCGCTAAGACAAGCAAACTATCGTTTTATTAAATCCCTTTTCGAAACAGTAACTGAATTTGAAGATAGCCTGTTTTATGATGTGTCTACATGGACCCTGCCTTTGGCTTTTCAGATGCCGCATATGCCTTTGACATCAGAAAGACAGGTCCAGGCCCTTATTCAGACTGAATCGACCAGGGCCGTTTTTCCCAAAGGGCTTGTGTTGGAAGGAGAGGATGTGTACGCATGGGTGTTTTCCTGGGAAGAATACTATGCCCCCCGTGCCCTTTATCATCTGCAGAAAGAAGGAATAAGAACCAAAGTGGCCACACGTCCATTTGCAATTACCCATGATGGACGAAAAATCGACATGGATTTTGGCAGTATTTTGGTGCATGTAC
>CAZFOI010000491.1:0-1636 GCA_964520605.1 uncultured Bacteroidales bacterium | reverse complement strand
AGGCCCTCCTTGCAATCTGCCTGATAGCAGGTTCATTACAGGTGTTGATGGCACGTCCTTCCCCTGCCCTGCCTGAAAATCAGATTAGGAGAATCAATGAAGTTTTTGCAGCCTGGGACACCTCATGGACTCCAGGAGTGGCACTTGCCGTTGTAAAAGACGGGAAGATAGTGTATTCCAAGGGATACGGGTATGCGAATATGGAATACGACATCCCCGTTACTCCAAATACCATTTTTCATATAGCTTCCATTTCCAAACAGTTTACCACTTTTTCCATCTTGTTGCTTGAGGCAGATGGCAGGCTGTCCCTGGATGATGAAATACATGCCCATATACCGGAGTTGCCCGACTTTGGCCATCCAATTACGCTAAGGCAACTGGCCCAAAACATCAGCGGCATACGTGACCAGTGGAACTTGCTGGGAATGGCTGGCTGGCGACTCGATGATGTGATTACCACCGAGCAGGTTATCAGGCTGTTGTCAAGGCAAAAAGAGCTCAACTTTCCTCCCGGAGAAGAGTATTTATACAGCAATTCAGGTTTTACATTACTGGCCGAAGTAGTGGCAAGGGTTTCCGGGCAATCCTTTGCAGAATTTACCCGTGAACGCATCTTTGAACCCCTTGGCATGAAACACACCCTGTTTTATGACGACCATGAACGCATTGTGAAAAACAGGGCCTACTCCTATGCCGGACGTAATGGAAATTACAGTAAGAGGGTACTGAGTTATGCCACCGTTGGGGCTACCAGCCTGTTCACCACAGCAGAAGACCTGAGCCAGTGGGCCATGAATTTTGAAAACCCTATAGTAGGCAACAAGGAGATTTTAAGGGAAATGAGCATTCCGGGAATTCTCAACAATGGGAAAAGCACCGGTTACGGCCTGGGACTAAATGCCGGGACCCATCGTGGCCTTCCCATGATTAGTCACGGAGGAGCCGATGCAGGCTTTCGAACCTTTTTCGCTCACTTTCCAGAACAAGCAACATCTATTGTGGTATTCAGCAATGATGCCGGATTCAATTCAAGCGCCATGGCCATGCGTGTGGCGGGCATTGTATTGGAAGAATTCCTCGAGCCTGAAGCAAGGGATGAAATTAAATTCAAGCCCCATGTCATTTCAAACCCGGCTTTGCTTACATATTATGAGGGACATTTCATGCAGGCAGCAGACAATCACCTCATTTTCAAAACCAGTGGGGATACCCTGAGCTATTATACCAGCATCAACAAAAGACCCACTAAGCTAATTCCCAGGGCAGACAATATTTTTGTTACATCGGATGGAAATCAGAAATTTGAATTTTATGGCGAACCAAAGGGGCCGGCAGACAGTGTAGCCGTAACAAGAGGAAATGAAACCAATACGTTGTTCAGAGTGGCAGCTTTCGATCCTGAGCGTGTTGATCTGAATGAGCTTACCGGATACTTTTACAGTAAGGAGTTGGACATAACCTATACTTTGAAGATAGAAAACAAAGAGAATGAAGCCCCCCGACTGATTGCGAGCCAACTGCGCATTGGGGAGATCAGACTGGAACCATTAACTCCGGATCATTTCAGCGGCAGCGTCTGGTTTGCCAATCGCTTCAGGTTTGTGAGAGATGCCAATGGTAAGATTACCGGATT
>CAZFOI010000490.1:0-1651 GCA_964520605.1 uncultured Bacteroidales bacterium | reverse complement strand
GCGTTGGTGCAAAATCACCTGCCGACATGGGTAAGGTGATGGGCGTTGCCACGAAGGAACTCGCCGGCAAAGCCGATGGAAGCCAGATTTCAGCAAAGGTCAAACAACTGCTGGCTGACTGATTTTTTCATGGCTTTCCTTTTGCCCTACCGGCATCGCTTAAACTGCTCGTTTCCGTAGCAGAATCAGATTTTTATCTGTCTTATTGAAACTTTGACTATATTGCATTAAATGTATTTTTTACAATTAAAGAGGTCTGCCATGAGAGTTACAACCACTGCAGGACTGGTAATAGCCTCAACAGCGTCAGCTCTTATGTTGATGCGATGCGGGGAGAAACCCAAAACACCGCCAAACATCCTGCTGATACTTGCAGATGATCTTGGTTATTCTGATATCGGTTGCTATGGCAGCGAAATTGAAACCCCCAACCTCGACGGACTGGCAGCAAATGGTATTCAGTTCACCAGTTTTTATTCCACGGCAAGAAGCTGTCCCAGCAGGGCAAGTCTGCTTACCGGACTTCATCCCCATCAGGCCGGACTGGGCTCGATGGTCGACAATACAACCAGGGCCCCGGGTTATCTTGGAGAGCTGAATAATCAATGTGTGACAATTGCTGAAGTACTTCGCGGGTCAGGGTACAGTACATATATGACCGGGAAATGGCATGTTGCTCATTCGCAGGATGGTAGCGACAAGCACAACTGGCCGGTGCAGAGGGGATTCGATCGCTTTTACGGAATAATCAGCGGTGCCACCAGCTTTTTTGATCCGCAGATGCTGGTGTACGATAACGACACTTTGCTCTCCTCCCCTCCCGGTTATTACATGACTGATGCAATTTCAGACACCACGGTAAGCTTCATCGACCGGCACTTCAGGAAAACCCCTGAAAAGCCATTTTTCATGTATGTGGCTTATAATGCTCCCCACTGGCCAATACAGGCCAAGCCTGAGGATATTGAAAAATACAGGGGACGATTCGATGCCGGGTGGGATAAGCTAAGGCAGGATAAGCTGAAAAGAATGGCAGAAATGGGATTGATAAAACCTGAATGGAACATATCCGATGCCAATCAGGGTCAGGCATGGGACGATGTTGTACTCAGGGAGTGGGAGCTTGCCAGGATGGAGGTTTACGCCGCAATGATCGACTGTATGGATCAGGGCATAGGGCGGATAATTAAGAAGCTGGAAGAGGAAGGCCAAATGGACAACACCATCATCATTTTTCTTTCCGACAACGGTGCCTGCGCTGAAACGTGGAGCCCGCAGAACCCGTGGGCCAGCAATTTCGGTCCGGCGTTTACCCGTGACAGCCTTGTTGTCGATTATTCCAATGACGGCTCAAGACTCCCCGGTTCCCCCGATACCTACCATAGCTATGGACGGGGTTGGGCTCACTACAGCAACACTCCTTTCCGGGGATTTAAAAGCGGTACCTTTGAAGGGGGGATTGCCTCGCCATTTATCGTCAACTGGAAGGGTGAGATGGTAAAAGACAGAGACCTCCGTGAACAGGTGGCCGGCCTGGGCGATATAATGCAGCCAGTGGTGGAGGCTGCGGGTGCGGAATACCCTGCAATATATAATGGCAATGCGATTATCGGCATGGAAGGTAAAAGTCTTGTCGGTGCCATACTCCGTA
>CAZFOI010000489.1:0-1668 GCA_964520605.1 uncultured Bacteroidales bacterium | reverse complement strand
GCAGGCATCCGGTGGCCATATTGTAAAGCACATACGTGAGTTGGCGTTTATGGGTTTTACAGAAGTATTGCTTAACCTTCGGGCCATATTCAGGAATTTTTCATTGTGCAAAAGGGATCTCCTTGAATATGCGCCAGACGTCCTTATTTTGGTCGATTATCCTGGATTTAATTTGCGCATGGCGGCATTCGCCCATAAAAAAGGAATCCGGGTGGTATATTATATATCTCCTCAGATTTGGGCCTGGAAGCAATCCAGGATAAAAAAAATCAGAAGGTTTGTAGACAAAATGCTGGTGATTCTTCCTTTTGAGCAGGAGTTTTACAAAAGACACGGCCTGGATGTAACCTATGTTGGCCATCCTTTGCTCGATATGATAAACGAAACTGAAGGTTTTCAGGAAAGCACCATGTCGTATACCGATTCCGGACTTAATGGCAAAAAACGTATTGCCCTGCTTCCGGGTAGCAGGAAGCAGGAAATACTCAGGCACCTGCAACCCATGGCGACATTGGCCGCAATGTTTCCTCAGGAGCATTTTATTGTAGCCGGAATGTCGGTCTTGCCAAAGGAGATTTACCATATAAAAAATTTTCCACCCAATCTGAGCCTTGTGTTTGACCAGACGTATACCCTGTTAAGAGGTTCGGATGCAGCGATTGTTGCCTCAGGAACAGCCACCCTGGAAACCGCCCTGTTTGGAATACCACAGCTGGTATGTTACAGAGCCGGACGAATCTCTGCTTTCCTGGCCCGTTTGCTGATACGTGTACGGTATATTTCTTTGGTGAACCTGATTATGAACAGACCGGTGGTTAAGGAGTTAATCCAGAAAGATATGAATCCGGATGCCATGTTTAAGGAACTGTCTCTGCTGCTCTATAATGAGAACCACATAAAACAAATGGCTGCATCCTATCAGGAATTAAAAAACACCCTGGGCTCAGGTGGTGCAAGTTCCAGGGCCGCTGATGAAATTGTATCTTTCCTGCGTTCATTGCCGGCATAGCATAAAAGCTTTAATTGTCTCGCTGATATAAATCGGGCATAGGTACCGTTGGGAGTATCTGATGCATACCGGGTTTTTCATGGCGATGGAGCGGTTTATATTTGAACAAACCCTCCGCCATGGTATTGCCCAGAATTATTCTTCCATTTTTATCGGGTATCGCCCTGAGCCTGTTTTCCGGCGGAAGCATCCCATTATGGGTTTGGCTGATTCTTTTATTTTCTTTGGTATCCATATTGGGCCTTGCCCATCTCAGGCAGGCGCATTACAGGTACAGATGGATTTTTGGAGCAGGAATTACCATGGGTGTATTCCTTCTTGGAATGTTGCACTCACAATTGAGTCTGATGATTCATCACCCGCATTATTTTGGAAGGGGTGGAGCAATGGGCGATGTTTTTCTGGTTAAATGCACATCTGCCCCGATCCCAAAAATGGCTTCCATTCAGCTTGATGTAACAGTTATTGGTGTGGTTCACAAAGATAAAATTCTGCCTGCCAGGGGAAAGATGATGCTATACCTGGGACTGGGCGAAACGCATCCCCCACCTGATTTTGGTGCGTATTTTGTGGTCAGATGCAATCCATCAGAGATTCCCCATTCTGATAACCCCACAAGGATTGATTATAGCAGGTGTCTGTTTATAAGAAACACATAT
>CAZFOI010000488.1:0-1676 GCA_964520605.1 uncultured Bacteroidales bacterium | reverse complement strand
AAAGGCATCGGCGCTTTCCCATGAATACTTCATTCGACATTTACGAAATGGTTACCAACCTGATTATCGAACGCCTTGAAAAAGGAGTTATCCCCTGGCAAATGCCCTGGAAAGCAGAAACAGGTTTACCACAGAACATGGTTCACCAAAAGGTGTACAAAGGTTTTAACTTCTGGCTGCTGCTCACGGTAGCTGATAAGTTTGGTTCCCCGTTCTTTCTCACTTTTAACCAGGTTAAAGAGTTGGGAGGCCATATTCTGAAAGGAGAGAAAGGTTTCCCGGTAGTTTTCTGGAAGATACTCGACAAAGAAAAGGATGGAAATATTGACCATTTCCCGTTTCTTCGGTATTACACGGTTTTCAACCTAAAGCAAACCGAAGGGATTGATGTAAGCAAAATCCCGCCAACCGAAGCGCATGATCATGAGTTCGATCCGATTTGTGAAGCAGAGCAGTTAATCGAATTTTGGTCAGATAGCCCTGAAATCAGGTTGAACCAGTCCCATGCCTTTTATTCACCGTCCGGAGATTATGTCGGGATGCCCAATCCACGTACTTTCTTTCAGGATGAACAATATTACTCCACGATATTCCACGAGCTGGTTCATTCAACAGGTCATATCAACCGGACCGGCAGGCATGAAAAGTTACCCAATCACAAGTTCGGTTCACAGGATTACAGCCAGGAAGAACTGGTTGCCGAGATGGGAGCAGCTTACCTGTGTTACATGACCGGCATACAAAATGCCACCATTGATAATAGTGCAGCCTATATCAAAAGCTGGATTGGCAAGTTCAAGGAAGATAAGAAGATACTCTTAATGGCTTGTTCAATGGCTCAAAAGGCAGTGGATTACATTCTGGAGCATCAGTCGTATCCAACCCCGGCAGCCAGTATTGCAATGGTAGAACAATTGGCGGAGGCAGTTTAGCCTCCGCTTTTTTTTATCTCACTATCTCAATATTTCAAAAATCAACAGTTAATCATGATTAAAAATTCAAAAGATGGAACAGTTAAAAAGTTTTTCCCAATATATCCTGCAAATAGGTTATAAATATGGAGTGAATTCCGTGTTTGATGATTTTCTGGAAATGGTCATTTGCTCCTTATCATTAGGAGCCAAGGAAGATCGCTACCATGAGATTGTCCGCAATTACGAAAAGCCTGATGCTTACTTGATGGCTGAAGCTTTCGGAGCATTGGTCATAGAAATGGACAACAAAGGAGAAGGTTTGAAAGATGGCTTTGGTGACTTTTACATGGAATACCTCAGTCACGGGCATAACGGGCAGTTTTTTACCCCGGAACCGATATGCGATATGATGGCCAGGATGTTGAACCCTGCAGGTTTTGGGGAACGGGTGGCTGACTGTTGTTGCGGTTCAGGACGAATGCTGATGGCAGCGGCAAAAATAAGTCGAAATTCCTTGTTCTTCGGAGCAGATATTGACCGGACCTGTGCAATGATGTGTGTGATCAACCTTTGCCTGAACGGACTTTTGGGTGAAGTTTGCTGGATGGATACACTGATGAACCGTTTTTATGCCGGATGGAGAATTGAACTTCATCCGGAACATGGAGTTCCGTGTATCAGGGAGATAACAGAAACAGAAAGCTACATGGTCTTAAGATTACCGGAAAAGAAACAGGAGCTTGCTCTCCAACAAACACCTGT
>CAZFOI010000487.1:0-1685 GCA_964520605.1 uncultured Bacteroidales bacterium | reverse complement strand
CCCATGGCCCATGTTGCTGTTATTGGCTGCTATTCCCAGCTAAGACCTGAAGAACTTGCAAAAATCCCAGGAGTATCAATCGTACTTGGCAATGCCGACAAATTCAACCTGCTCCGGCACATAAAAGATCTCGAACAGCAGGGAAAAGAAAGCCTGCTGATTAACGAGCCGGATGTTTTTGTTCCCAGCTGGTCGGGGGAAGAAAGAACCCGATCCTTTCTAAAGATTCAGGATGGATGCGATTATTTCTGCACCTATTGTACCATACCGAACGCCAGAGGCATAAGCAGAAGCAACAGCATAGCAGAAACACTGACTGCAGCCGGGAAAATTGCCGGCAGCAATGCCCGGGAATTGGTGCTGACCGGAGTAAATATCGGCGATTTTGGCAAACACCAGGGCGAAAGCTTTGCGGAATTGTTGCTGGAGCTTTGCAGAATTGAAGGCATAGACAGGATCAGGATCTCATCGGTAGAACCAGACCTGCTTCATGAAGAAATAATTGAACTTGTAGCGAGTCAGCCAAGGCTTATGCCGCATTTTCATATTCCCCTTCAATCCGGTTCAGATCAGGTGTTAAAAGATATGGGAAGAAGGTATGATACCACTCTGTTTATGAAACGTCTGGAACATATAAGAAAGCAAATACCAATGGCATGTATTGCCGCAGATCTGATTGTTGGTTTTCCTTCAGAAACCGACCGTCTTTTTCAGGAATCATTCGAGTTTATCCGCCAGGCAGACATATCCTATGTTCATGTGTTTTCTTACAGCAAGAGAGACAACACCAGAGCCGCTACACTGTCAAGTGAAGTAAAACCAGAGCAAATAAAGGAAAGGTCCGTTATCATGCACAGGCTATCAGAAGAAAAACGCCTGAGTTTTCTTGAACAAAATAAGGGACAGGCCATAACGGTATTATGGGAAGAGGATGTAAAAAACGGTTATATGCATGGGTTTACCGAGAATTACATCAGGGTTAAGGCTCCATATGATGCTGATGCCGTAAACACCTTAGAAGCTGGCATTCTCACCGATTTGCATGAAGACGGCATATATACAATAACAAAAACAGGCCATTGAATATGACCAAATTTTCCGAAATCTGCAGCAGGGCCATCGACATTGTGTTACAGACCGGCGCCTTTATCAAACAGGAAGCAGAATCGTTCTCCATTTCAGATGTAGAGGAGAAAAGCCGCAACAGTTTGGTTACCTATGTAGACAAAAAAGCAGAAGAAATGCTGGTTGTAGCCCTGGGGGCGCTTATCCCCCAGGCAGGCTTTATTGCTGAGGAAGAAGGAAGTCTCAAACCGGATGCTGATTATGTTTGGGTGGTAGATCCTTTGGATGGCACGACAAATTACATACACAGGGTGCCTGTTTTCAGTATTTCTGTGGCTTTGCTTTACAGGAACAGCCCTGTTGTGGGAATAGTATATGAAATTATGCGCGGAGAATGTTTTCATGCGGTTAAGGGTGGTGGGGCATTTCTGAACGGAATTCCGATTCAGGTTTCGAAAACCACACAAATGGGTTCGTGTCTTATGGCCACCGGCTTCCCCTATTACGACTACTCCAGGCTTGAGTCGTATATGCAATTGCTCTCCTGGTGTATGAGAAACACCCATGGCCTGAGAAGGATGGGCAGCGCCGCAGTTGATCTTGCCTATGTAGCCTGTGGC
>CAZFOI010000486.1:0-1686 GCA_964520605.1 uncultured Bacteroidales bacterium | reverse complement strand
CCCTAAAGGCTTCCGCCCGCCTTAATGGAGACATTATTACCCGAAAACTTGCCATCGAACCCGGTGCGGTATTCAATGGGACCTGTTCCATGGAAAAAAACCTTCCAGGCCAGAATGGCAGCCCATCTCAGCAAAAACTGGCTGAGACCAGAACCGCCTGAGGTTCGCTTCCGCTTTGGTTAAATACCATACATTATGACCAGGCTGAGACCATTTTTTGTTCGTTATGCCCTGTTTACAGCTGGTCTGATCCTTCTTACACTGGGTTTTATCCGTTATGCCCCGGCCACTTATATACCCAAGGGTTTGGTGTTTTATCCCCTGTTCTTCTTTTTGATGGGAAGCCTTTCAAGGTATTTTCTCCACCTGTCCCTTAAAAAAAGCGCTGCCCGTTTTTCATCCACTTATATGATTCTGTCTGTGGGCAGGATGCTTTTTTACCTCTTGCTGATTGTCATAACGGCCATTTGGATATCCCCCGGCTCGACCACTTACATTATTGCTTTTCTGGCGTTTTATATTCTTTATACCGTATACGAAATTTCTGATCTTTACAGGACCTTGCATAAGTAATGCATTTTGCATACTTGCAAACGGATTGCTTCGTTTTAACATTATATACTTCTGAGTTTTTCAGACCGTGAAGACAATCGGAGAGAAACAGTTCAAACGATTATGTATATCGCTGGTTTGCGGTATCATCTTCATGATGTTGGCTGACAATCTGATGGCAGGCCCCTTAGCAGATTCTCCTCAGCAATCAGGGCAGCATGCAGAAGCTTTCAATCCTGGCCACCTGATTCTTGGACATGTTCTGGATGCCTATGAGTGGCATTTGTTTGATATTGGAAAAAGGCAGTTGTCCATTCCCTTACCGGTTATTCTGATTCACAAGGGCCGGCTCAGCATATTTATGAGCTCGAGGTTTGATCATGGCCATAAGGCATACAGGGGATTCAGGATTGAGAGCGACGGCTTTGGCAAGGGAAAAATCATCCGGGTTCTGGAAGATGGGCATTCACCCGATCCTTTTGCCGGCAAGATCCTGGATTTCTCCATCACGAAAAACGTTGCATCAATATTTATCGGGTCCATTTTGCTGTGTGTAATCCTGATTGGCGCAGGCAGAAACTATCGCAGGGTGGCCGGAGAGTCCATGCCCAGGGGTTATGCATCCCTTCTGGAACCATTGATTCTCTTCATAAGGGACCAGGTAGCCCTGAGCAACATAGGGCCTGCTCATTACGAAAGATTTTTGCCTTATCTTCTCAGCCTGTTCTTTTTTATTTTTTTCAATAATGTTCTGGGGCTGGTCCCCTTTTTCCCAGGTGGAGCCAATGTTACAGGCAATATTGCCGTTACACTGGTTCTGGCATTATTCGGTTTTTTTACTACCCAGTTGTTTGCCAACAAGCACTATTGGAGACATATTTTCAATACCCCGGGTGTGCCTTTCTGGCTTAAGTTGCCTTTGCCACTGATGCCTGTTATTGAATTGGTTGGTGTTTTTATCAAGCCTTTTGTTCTTATGATTCGTTTGTTTGCCAATATCACGGCCGGCCATATGATCATTCTGAGTTTTGTCAGCCTGATTTTTGTATTGGGAAAACTCAGTCCCTTATTTGGGATGGGGGTTGCTCCGCTGTCTGTGATTTTCGTTATATTTATGAGTTTTCTGGAACTCCT
>CAZFOI010000485.1:0-1686 GCA_964520605.1 uncultured Bacteroidales bacterium | reverse complement strand
GCTTATTTTTCGGGTAATCCAACCATCTTCGGTCAATACCGAAAGCAGGTAAAGACCCTGGCGCAAATGCCCGGTTTGAATTTGTAGAACCGTACCTGAAGGTTGATCGTGTGTTATCAGCCGACGCCCTGTAATATCATCGAGCCTGATTTCCAATAAGGGCTTTTCAGCAACAATATTTATAAATGTTGATGCCGGGTTGGGAAAGACCCTTAGTTCGGTTACACCCTGGGGATCGTCAATAAAATGGGCCTGATACATCAGGTCGCGTCCGGGCATGGTTAATATATACCGGGGGCTGCGAGCGATTATGTTTCCATTGTGATCCTCCCAATGAGAAAAAACATACCCTGAGTATGGAATCGCATTAATGGTAATCATCCTGCCTGCAGCCAGAATCGCTGGCGCCTGAACAATGCCGGCATTCTCAGGAACAACACTCACCTCAAGGCGATAAGAAGGCGGACCGGAGAAAAAATCTATGGTGGTAAGCGCAGACAGTCCGTCTTCATATACAACCTGAACGCCCCCAAGGTATCTTCCATGCGGAAGATCCTGAAACAGGAACTGGGTTGGCAGTACCCCGGTGGCATAAGGCTGGTTCATGTCCTGAAGAAAAACATTATATCCGGTTGGTTCGTGAAGCACATAGTTTTTAGATGCCAATTCCGGATCAACTCCTCTGGTGGTAAACAAGGACGCATCTGCATCCGATATGCCGTTTTTATCAATCCTCTGATCGAATTCCGAATGATGTATGCCGGAGAATTCCGCCGCTTCTGACTTCGCAGGAGCATTGGCCGGGCCAAAATCATAACCATGGGCCCTTACAAAAAAGTTTCTTTGGAAGTTCTGGCCGCCAACATCCTGAAAATCAAACCTGCCTACATCTGAGGTAAGGAAATTGGTTCCCATTCGAAAATAGGCTTCATCTGTGGCAATAAAAAAACTGCCCCTTGCACCAACGCCAACAAAAAACCCATCCGGTGCATGCAGGGGCTCTGGCAAACGGTGAGAAGACCATTGGCCGGGGAAATTGGGAACATCAAGGGCCTCATACAACAAGCGGTTTCTGTCTGGCAGGCCAGAGGGGGAAAGGCCATAAATCCGCACATTTGCCAGTGTCCCTGTGGTAGATGAGGATGACCAGGTTACGCTTTCGATCAGGGCATGTCTACGGTGAACACCCCCCATAACTATATCGGCACCCGAATTGAAGCCCAGCCCCCCGCTGGAAGACCCCGAATCGTGCCTGTAGTTGCCAACAAAAGAAGGCCGGTCCCAGCTCAGACGAATGGTATTCCCGGTTTCGGTTTTTTCAATGGATTCAACGGCCGGGAAAGCTTTTTGCATTACCAAAGGGGCAAGCTGGAAATTTGCAAATCCGGCTTCAATTCTTTCATTCAACACCTTGTGACCCGGATAGATGACCATCAAACGATACGACAATCCTCCGGAAACGCCGGTGAACGAAAAATACCCCCCGGCATCGGTAGCCGTGCTGAATCTCTGCTCTCCTGTAAGGCTGACCCTGGCACCCTGCAGGCCTTCCGTGCCACCATACTTTAGTACCCTTCCTGAGATAACAATGTCTACCAGTTCATCCAGTATAACATCCCTCTGAAAGGTGGTGCCGGCAACAATATCCACGGTGTCTGTCAGGGTATAATACCCGGGGTGGCTGTA
>CAZFOI010000484.1:0-1687 GCA_964520605.1 uncultured Bacteroidales bacterium | reverse complement strand
TATGTAGTGAGTTTCTCCATGTTTTCAGTGGCCGCAGCATTCTCTTCAAACATACGGTTTCTGTAAGCAAGGCGGTTTGAAACAAGGGATTCAACGACCCGATTCCTTTCAGGAGGTTCATCTGCAGGTGCAAGGTTCATTCCCGAAAGAATTTTTTCACCCTCAACAGTATCAGCTTTGATCCAGATATATTGATCCACGGGGACTCCAAAAAGGCCGATCATAATATCAACACCCTCGGGAACCGGATGCTCACAAGCCCGACAGGCAGTTGAGACCCGTATCTCTTCCGATGCCGGGTCATTTTTCAAAAGTACCTTTTCATAAAATTTCCGGGTTGTGCTATCTCCGTCTCTCTGAGCGACTTTTATGTAATCTGAATTTTTATAAGCTCCAAGACAGTCAAAACCAATCAGTATGAGGTTTTCTCTTTCCGCCTGGTTGAGTTTGACCAGCTCGACAAATGCCCTGATCTCACAAGGCCTGATTACTGCGGCAATTTTGGTGCCCGTTGGTTTACGCGTCAACCTGGAAACAAGTTTTGCCGCGTTCAAAGGAAATGAGGGTGCAAGCGGATCAGCCCCTTCAAGCGCCTCAGGGTCGGTTACCAGCGTGGGCATAACCACATTTTTCATGGGCAGGTGCTGAGATACAAGCATGGCGCCGACCTGGGGTTGTCCCAGTACTGATTTCAAAAATTCCTGAAGCGAAGCGGTCATATCGTTGTTCTTCACTTCTATTTTTACCGTGGTTGCCATTTGTCCCTCCATTCGGGCCTTGTAAAGTGCTATTGTGTTGAAGTCCGGCAAATTAACAGATCAACATGGATACAGAAAGATCCTTAAATAACCATTTCCGTTTTGACCTGGTTTGGGCCTAAACTTTTGATGTCGCTGACCATCCTGGTAATGGTGTCAGCAAACTGAATGCCGTCACTGGCACCGATCCACGTCAATTTCAGTCGTTTATTTTCAAAACCAAACTGCGGAAGAATTTCCTTAAGAAGCTTGATTCTTCTTCGGGCCTTGAAATTTCCGTTGATATAGTGGCAGTCACCGGGGTGGCACCCACTGACCAAAACAGCATCAGCTCCTTCCAGGAAAGATTTGATGATATATTTTGGGTCCACCATACCCGTGCACATGACCCGGACCAGGCGCACATTGGCCGGATATATCAATCGCGAAGTTCCGGCCAGATCTGCGGCTGTGTATGTACACCAGTTACAGACAAATGCAATGATGGTGGGTTCAAAGTCCCTCATGGTTACTCCTCCCGCAATTTGGCATTAAAATGATTTAACCTGGTTTCTATGCAAAAATATTTTGAGGTATGTAAGGATGCGCTCCTTCAATAACCTCTATGCCGGCTTTGGCTTTAATTTTATTTATGATGGTTTCCTTGTGAGGACAGTGATCCACCAGACAGGGACCAATATGAATTTTAGTCGGTTTTTCATTCAGGGGTTTATTCCACAAATTAACCTGAGCTAATCGAGGCACAATGCCGGCTCCGGGGCAGTCCCCGCAACTTAAAAGCCCCATCACTTCAGCCTCCTGGTCCTTGTAACGTGAAAACTCCCCTTCCCTTCGGTTAAATCCCACAAGACATCTTGAACATCCGATACAAACATCATCCATAACGCGCTTGCATCCCACGATTAAAATCTTTTCCATTTTATTCACTC
>CAZFOI010000483.1:0-1693 GCA_964520605.1 uncultured Bacteroidales bacterium | reverse complement strand
GGTTTGCGGCAGTCGCAGTGCAAACAGCGCGAGGCTTCCAGGCGGGCCTGGCCGGGATTATCTGCAAAACCGCTGTTTCCTGAAGGCTCCTGGCGTGCCCCCGGGTCTCCCTCCTGCATATAGGCATCGAATTCTTCTTCTTTGAGGCGGCCAATAGTGGAATTGAATTTTTTACCGGGCACGCCTTCTGGATGTCCGCCAAAAAACAGGCAAAGGGATTCGGCAAGTTCCCGGCCATGGGCCGCCGAGCGGATAGCGAGGCGGCCTGGTCTTATGGCATTGCCAATGGCGTAAACCCCCCTGAGGCTGGTTTCGTAAGTGTGCTTGTTTACCACCAGCTGCTTCTCGTTGTGTTCCAGGCCCAGGGCTTTCAGTTCTTCACCCAGGTTCCCGGTGGCCAGCACCACGGCATCGTGGCTTTGGCGAAGCCCCTCCAGCATAGCGGCATCAATCAGGGTGTTCATATGAAACACCACCCCGGCATTGCGAATCAAGCCAATCTCGTGGTCCAGAACCTCTTTTTCGAGTTCTTCATCCGGAATATCGTACCTGAGGCTGCCTCCGGGCAGAGGGGCCCGGTCGTAAATCTCTGCAGCTATCCCCTGCAGTTGCAGATACCAGGCGGCCGTAAGCCCGGCAGGGCCGGATCCGATAATGGCCACCCGTTTGCCGGTGGGGGAATTCGGGGGAGTGGTATTTTGGCCCGCCTCATCCGCCACAAAGCGCTTCAGCAGGCAGATGGAAACCGCCCCATCTATGGGTTTGCGCTTGCAGGCGCCCTCGCAGGGTGCAGGACAGATGCGGCCAAATACCCCTGGCAGGGCAATGTGGCGGCGCACCACCTCAAGGGCTGCGGCGTCCTGCCCTGAAGCAATCAGGCGATTCATCAGAGGGATGTCCATAAAGGCCGGACAGGCCACCCGGCAGGGGGCCTCGCAGTCTCCCACATGTTCCGACAGCAGCAGTTCAAGTGCCGTTTTGCGGGCTTCCCGCACATAGTCATCGTTGGTAACAATCTGCATGCCCTCCTCAGCCCTTACCGAGCAGGATGGCAGCAATTTCCCGGTATTTTCATCCTTTACCACGCACAACATGCAGGAAGTAACATGATCCAGTCCTTTTATATAGCACATGGACGGAATATGGATGCCGGCACGCCCGGCTGCCTCTATGAGCATTTCGCCCGGCCGGGCCTCAATGACGGTATGGTTTATGGTTAGTTTCATGAGGATACGTCAACGGCTTCAGCCGGGCAGGCCTGCCTGCAGATATCGCATTTGGTGCAAAGGCCGGTGTCTATTTGATGTTTCTGGTGGGGCGCAAAGGCTATGGCATCTTCCGGACATTGCTGTGCGCAAAGCGTACATCCGATGCAGCGGTCGTTGATGGAATACTGTATCAGGCTGGTGCAGCGGCCCGAAGGGCATCGACCTTCCAAATGGGCCTGGTATTCCTCCCGGAAATACCTCAGGGTAGAAAGCACCGGATTGGGCGCGGTTTTGCCCAGCCCGCACAAACTGCCCCTGCGCGTCCATTCTGCCAGGTTTTCCAGTTCGTCGAGTATGCCCTGGCTGCCCTTGCCATGGCAAAGGTCTTCCATGATGTCGAGCATGCGGCGGGTGCCTACCCGGCAAAAGGTACACTTTCCGCATGATTCGCTCTGGGTAAAGGACAAAAAGTAGCGGGCAATGTC
>CAZFOI010000482.1:0-1696 GCA_964520605.1 uncultured Bacteroidales bacterium | reverse complement strand
CTCATTAGTTTGAATATCCTGGCCTTCCATGTGTTTTTCTTTCCAAAGGGGATTTTTCCAGGCTTGATCGTTGCCGTACTAAATATTTTCCTGCTTACCGGGTATATAGATTATATCCGCCCATTTTTCAGAAGCAGGCCCACTGAATCCTGATGTTCACATTCTCATTCGGGGGTAAGACACTGCATAGGCAAGACTGGGTTTTGCTGATTTCCAGCTCGCTTACCGTGATGGCTGGTGCCATTATTGCCCCTGTTCTGCCGCAAATCAGCAGGGAGTTTCAACATTTGCCCAATGCGGAACTTCTAAGCAAACTTGTATTGACCCTTCCGGCATTGGCCATTGCCATGATGGCTCCCCTTGCTGGTTATTTTACCGATCGAAGTGGGAGAAAGCGTGTGCTTGTTTTCTCACTGTTTCTTTATGCCCTTGCCGGAACATCAGGAGCCTATTTCTCAAATATTTACATGCTCCTTGCCGGGCGATTTTTTCTCGGCATGGCTGTTGGCGGGTTAATGACTGCCGTAGTAACCCTGATTGGCGATTTTTACGATGGGGAGAAACGCAGTCAGTTTATGGGGATACAGGCTGCATTTTCCGGAATCGGCGGACTGTTGTTTATCTCAGGCGGGGGAATTCTTGCAGACTTTTACTGGCGGGCACCTTTTTTGATTTACGCTGTGTCATTGATTATCATGATTATGGCCATTTACTGGATCAACGAACCGGTCAGATCAGGTATCAACAATGTGTTTCCCGGTTTTACAAAGCAGACACAAAGGCTTGCCATTAAAAGCATCCTGCTGGTATACCTTGTCGCATTCTTTTCCATGGCTGTGTTTTATATGATTCCGGTTCAGATGCCATTTATGCTAGGATCAATAGAGGGGATAAGCAATACCAAGGTGGGTCTTGCCATTGCCTGCATGAATATCGGCTCGGTTGCCACGTCTCTGAATTATGGGAAATTCAAGAGGCATTTGTCATTCTCTGGTGTGATGGGAGTTGTCTATACCCTGGTGGCAGCCGGGTATTTCATTATTGGATGGGCTTCAGGATATTACGGAATGATTGCCGGAATAGTGGTTTGTGGGGCAGGTTTCGGGCTCCAGATGGCCAATATCAACCTTTGGCTGGTAACCATATCTCCTCCGCATATCAGGGGAAGGCTGGTGGGATATTTGAATGCCTTGATATTTCTTGGAATGTTTCTTTCTCCCTTAATGCTGCAACCTTTGGTTGGGTCCGGATCTCTGCAGGGGGCTTTTGTAATTGTGGCCGTAGTGTTGTCTGTGCTGTCAATGGCCTTTTTTCTGTCCTCTGGCATCAAGCGCCAGTGAATGCAGGTCTGCAATGGCTCTTTCGGGATCAGCGGATTTAAATACCGTTGTGCCTGCCACCAGAATATCGGCTCCCGAGGCGACAAGTCTGACTGCATTGTCAGGCCCCACGCCTCCATCGACTTCAATCAGGAAGTCCAGACCCTTTTTCTGACGCAGCCCGGCAAGCTCTTCAAGCCTCTGGTAAGTGGCTTCAATAAAGGACTGCCCTCCAAATCCCGGATTTACAGACATAAGCAGCACCAAATCTGCCTGGGGCAAAATCCCTTCCAGCAGTGAAACGTTGTTGTGGGGGTTGATGACTACACCCGGCTTCATCCCAAGCTGCCTGATTTTTTGAAGGGTGCTGTGCAGAT
>CAZFOI010000481.1:0-1699 GCA_964520605.1 uncultured Bacteroidales bacterium | reverse complement strand
TGATGTCACTCAGCATCAAACAAACCCTTTTCGATCAGAAAGGAACGGCTTTTTCTTTGAACAATCTGGGTCTCGTGATGGTAGGCAAGGGGGATTATGATCGTGCGTTGGGCTATTTCCTGGAAGCACTGGCCATAAGGCAGACCTTACCGGATATTCGTGAAACGGCCATTACCCTTACCAATCTCGGTCATGTTTATTTGTTAAAGAGGGAATTCAATCCTGCATATCGTTACCTTAATCTGGCAAGAGAGTTGTACGATGTTCTTGAGGACCAGGGAGGGCTTGCGCGCATATACAGCTACATAGGGCGTTCGATGATGCTGCGTGGAAGGCTTACGCAGGCTACGGCATTTTATGAGCAAAGTCTGATGCTTGCCCGTAGGATAGGTCTGCCCCGGCTGATACTTGAAAACTACTGGGACTTATCTGAGGTAATGTCGGAAATGGGTGATTATGAAAATGCCTATTTGTTTCAAAGGCGCTTTATCATGCTCAGGGATTCCCTTGAGGATGATGATGGAAGAAGAAAGCTGATGGAAATGCAATTGATGTATGACAGGGAAAGAAAGGAAAATGAAATTCAGTTGCTGAGAAAGACAAATGAGATAGGGCAGTTAAATCTTGAAAAGCAGCGACTCTTTAGAAACTACCTTTTGATTTTTATTGCCATCACCCTCTTGTTTTCGTTTGTGGTATACAATCGCTTCAAAACCACCAGAAGGTCCAATAAACTTTTGCAATCTCAAAGGGATGAAATTGCTGATGCAAACAACCGGCTTACGGAACTGAATAAAAACCTTACCGAACAGAAAAAACAGGTAGAGCACCTGAATCATAGACTCAGAAATGCAAATGAGCATTTGTTGGAATCTGAAAAGCACCTGATTGCTTCCAATGCCACCAAAGACAAATTCTTTTCCATTATTTCCCATGATCTGAGGAATCCATTTGCAAGCATTGTCAGTTTCTCAAGGCTGCTCAAAAGAGATGCAGGAAAAATGACGGCCAGCGAAATGGAGGAGCTGGTTCAGGAACTGGATCAGTCAGTTACTAAGATCAGTACCCTGCTCGACAACCTGTTGCACTGGTCTCGTTCACAAACAGGGAAAATACAATATACACCTGAATATCTGCTGCTTAATCTGTTGATTGATGACAGCATTCAACTATTCGATGCTACAATCAGGGAGAAAGAAGTTCGCATGTTGAATCAGATTTCCGGAAACCTGGTGGTTTGGGCAGACCGGAACATGACCAATACCGTTCTGAGAAACCTGATTTCAAATGCACTGAAATACACCCCTGACAAGGGAAGAATCACCATCAGTACTACGGTGAATGGCGGCCATGTGCATGTTTGTATTGAGGATACCGGGGTAGGCATCAGCCAGGAAAATCAAAAGAAATTGTTCGATCTGGATCAGGTGTATACCACATATGGTACCCGTGATGAAAAGGGGAGCGGACTTGGCCTGCTCCTGTGTAGGGAGTTTGTTGAAAAACAGCATGGTAAGCTGTATTTTACAAGCGAAGCCGGCAAGGGATCCCGCTTTTGTTTTACGCTTCCTGTTGCAGAAATTCCTGTACATTCCTGATGCAGGAATTAATAAGAAAATTTAGTAACTTTGCAGTCCATTTTCGAAAAGCGGATGTGGCGTAATTGGTAGCCGCGCCAGACTTAGGATCTGGTGCCGAG
>CAZFOI010000480.1:0-1704 GCA_964520605.1 uncultured Bacteroidales bacterium | reverse complement strand
GGGATATTATATCCTGGTTTTCTGCAATACCCGCCCCGGTGAGATTCGACAGGTGGAACAGGGTATTATAAGAATCCTCTATGGAAAAACCCCTGAATTCAGGCCATCCCTGCAAATTGCAGCAGCAAACATCCTCCTTAGAGATGGAATCGATGCCTGCCTGGGGTTTTTGGAAAGCCTCAGCAGGGGGGAACATGATCCCACCATGCCTGAGTTCACTATAAATGCGGCAGAATGGTCGAGATTTGCCTTGGAGTTGCTCCAGGCCGGCATGGTATCTGAATCCCTTCAGCTTAGCAAACGGGGTGCAGAACGCTATCCAGGCTCTCCACAAATGCACCTTGGCCTGGGCGATGCCCATATAAGGTCAGGCAATCGTGCCGATGCCATACGAGCCTATGCCCGTGCGCTGGAGTTGAACCCATCCTTTGGGCCTGCCCTGGAAAGATTGCAAAATCTTTAAGCCCTTGCAGGACCAAAATCAGGCAAACATGGCGTAAATAACACCTGCCAGTCCGATTAAGGCAAGCGCAAAAACAATTTTCCTGGGCATAATGCCATTGTTCTCTGCGGTACGGCCAAAGATTCCGAATACCAGGGGATGAACCAAAAAAGGCATGGCAAATACAAACGCAATCATACCGGCGGCCTGGGTTCCAAACATACCCCCCTGAATGGCAGCAAACAGACCAAAATGCGATATTGCAGATGAATTGGCCATTACGGCATCCGACAATCCCATGCCTGAAACACTAAGAATCAGCAAACCACCAAATACGGCGACCAGCTGCCAACCAAGGGAGAACAGCATGAGGCCACGGATTTCAACAGCATCCTTACCCTGGGCCTGCCTTAGGGTTTTGAGTGCAAGCCAGGTAAAAACAAGTCCAACTGCAACCACGGCGAAAGCATAGGGAAGGAGCAGCTTTCCGCTGGTTGCGCTGGCTGCCAGTATCGAGAATACAAAAATATGACCGATAAAGGGGATATTGATCATAATGGGGGCGCGCACGGCTGCTTCCGGACCAAGATCACCGGCAGTACAGGCGCCCGTAAGACCACTGTGCGACAAGGAGCCCGCCATACCCGGCGCGAGATTGCGTATGTGATTCGCCTTGCCAAGCAGAATCAATAAGGTTAAGCCTCCAAACATCCAGAAAAGCTGCCCAAAGAAACCAAACGAAAGAACAGAGGTCATTCCACTTAACTGGAAAGCATCGGCAATGCGCGATCCGCCAACCATAAAATTGGCGGCAAGAACCACGGGTATACCGGCAAAAAGCAGGGAGCGAATGGTAGGACCAAACTTCCAGCGAACAAACAACATTCCCAGACTAACCGATAGAATCATGGCAAAGAAAATCTCGGGCAGGGCAATAAAAGGCTTGATCCATTGGGCAATATGCCATGCAAGTACCAGCATGGCCAGAATGACAGCAGTTTCCAGAATGCCTTTCTGTATATACCGTGCCTTGTTGTCGATTTTGGCCCTGTGGTCTATCAGTATGATGGAGGCCACCAGACCAAGGTAACCCAGCATGGGATAGAAATGGTCCAGTGCATCGCCTGAGTTGATGCCAACAATAACCCGCTTCAACGACTCAATTCCGATCAGGATAAAGAAAGCCCTTATCAGAAACATGAACTGGGTGGCCTTGGTGCCAAGAAAAATCTCCTCAGAAGATGGAACAACTATGTCTTTAG
>CAZFOI010000479.1:0-1704 GCA_964520605.1 uncultured Bacteroidales bacterium | reverse complement strand
ATGCTCATAGGGCAATTGCAGGCTAAGGTAATTGTGGTAGGCCACAACCATCATTTTGGCCACAACCGCCAGGGCGATTATTCCTATTTGCACAACCTGGGTGTATCTCACGGATTCAGGGTAGAGGAGATTCCGCTTTTAGACATTGAAAATGAAACGGTAAGTTCCACAAAGATTCGCAAGGCACTTTTTGAGGGCAATATCCAAAGGGCCAATGCCTATCTGGACCACCCCTATATCATCAGCGGTCCCATACTGCCAGGGGCAGCGCTTCCCGGAAGGTTTGCCAACCGCTCCCTGGGTACGGGAATTACTGAAGAAGAGAAACTCGTTCCGCCCCCCGGCATATACGCCACCAATCTGCAGAGTGGCAGCAGTTGGTTAAAGGCCATGAGCATCATTCAGGAAGATGCCGCTGGCAAAGCCATGGTAACCACATGTTTGCTTTATGATGAGGTTCCGCAAGCCGGATCGGAAGCAATCCTGCACTTTTATAAGAAAATCGGAAGCATGAATCAGGACGGCATATCCAAAGACGTCCTGGAGGATGCATGGGAAATGGCAGAAGACCTAATTTACTGATTATATGAACGATCAATCAGGCATGCAAGTGACCTTTCTGGGTACTGGAACATCTACGGGTGTACCCGTGGTGGCCTGTGATTGTGAGGTGTGCAGCTCCCCGGATAAACGGGATCACAGGCTGAGAACCTCGGTGATGGTAGAATGGAAATCACATCGACTGATTATTGATTGTGGTCCTGACTTTCGCTACCAGATGATCAGGGAAAAGGTAGATGATATCACTGCCATATTGTTTACCCACGGGCACAGAGATCACATTGCCGGCCTGGATGATGTAAGGGCGTTCAATTATGTGCTGAATAAAACCGTAGACATCTACGCAAGCAATGCCGTGGTGGAAGCCATTCACCGGGAGTTCCCCTATATTTTACAGGAAAAGCGGTTTTTTGGTGCCCCCCAGTTACAGTTTAACGTAATAGAAAACAAGGAGTTTGCCATCAATGATATTTCAGTACAACCCATATTGGTCATGCACAACCAGATGGAAGTATTCGGTTATCGTATGGGTGATTTTGTTTACATTACCGATGCCAGCAGCATCCCTCAGGAGGAAAAATGGAAGTTTGACGGATGCAGGGTCATGGTTATCAATGCCCTGAGAAAGTCAAAACACATTTCCCATTTCTCGCTTCAGGAAGCCATTGATCAGATACTTGAAGTGGCGCCAAGGGAAGCATATATAACCCATCTGAGTCATTTTATGGGCATTCATGATAAGGTGGAAGCTTCATTGCCGCAAGGCATCAGGCTTGCTTATGACGGCCTGAAAATTACCATTTGATTAATGCAACCATTCAGTACCCGAATGTCATTTTTGGGTCGTTGAATTTCCTCTTGCAGCAAAAGTTTCCGTACTTTTGCAATAACAATTGCCATATGATATACAAACCCGAACAATATAGCATAAAAGATCAGCGGATGCGTCCGTTTATCGATCCGGCTGAAATTTGGAGTTTCCTGAACACGGTAAAACCCGATAAAGCAAGGGTAAGGGAGGTCATTCAGGCTTCACTGGACAAAAAGCGCCTTTCTCTGGAAGAAACGGCCGTGCTGATCAATGCTACCGATCCTGAGCTCGTAGAGGAGATCAAGGAAGGTGCCCGCACCTTAAAGAAAAAA
>CAZFOI010000478.1:0-1711 GCA_964520605.1 uncultured Bacteroidales bacterium | reverse complement strand
CAAAGAACGGGGCGTTTGAGACTCGACCGCTAGAGCGACGTATTGACGAATGGTGTGCGTCTGCGAGTGGAACTGTGGCAGGGGCCGTACAGGAAAACAATCGTGGCCTGATACTTGGACGACGTTCTTTTGGAAAAGGACTGGTTCAGGAACAGGTGCAGCTTCCTGATGGATCCGCCCTAAGGCTGACTGTAGCAAGGTATTATACACCAACCGGCAGAAGTATTCAGAAGCCTTACGAAAATGGACAGGATGCCTATTATGCCGATTTCATGCAACGATTCATTGACGGAGAACTGGAAAGCGAAGAAAACATGCATTTTACGGACTCTTTGCGCTTTGAAACCCCAGGGGGGCGGATTGTTTACGGAGGCGGTGGCATTATGCCTGATGTGTTTGTCCCAATTGAAACAGGAGAACATTTTGTACTCTACAATCAGCTGGCTAACAGAGGCCTGATTTACCGGTTTGCCTTTGACCACGCAGACCGCAACAGGAATGTCTTGTCAAGGCAAGGCGACGCCCGCAGCTTTGTCAGCAATTATACGGTTAATGATGCTCTTTTCAGAGAGTTTTTATCGTTTACCCAAAATCAGGGTTTTGTACTTCCCGCAATCATTCACCCCTTAAGCGAACAGCTGATAAAAAATCATTTGAAAGCCCTTATCGGCAGAAACATTTTTGGGGAAGAAGCCTATTTCCCGGTCTTGAACCAGACCGATCCGGGCTTTCTACAAGCCATGCAATTGCTCAAAAACCCGGTACTGTTTAGCGCGCGTCTTTCCGGCCAGTAGTTTTAAAGTCCAAGGTCTGTGGCAATCTCCTTCATGGCATCCAGGGAGATTTCTATAAAATCATCCAGCGAAAGGCCGGCTTTTTCGCACTCCATTATTGTTTCCCGGTTTACAGAGGCTGCAAAAGCTTTCTCCTTCATTCTTTTCTTTATGGATTTGGCCTTTACATTCTCCAGCTTTTTATCGGGATATACCAGGGCAGTGGCCGAAATCAAGCCGGTAATGGTCTCTCCGGCGGCCAGTGCATGTTGAAATACGGTTTGTCTTGGTCTGTTATGCTCCGCATCTTCGTTGTGCAGCATGATGGCTTCAAGGATGTCGTACTCAAGGCCATATTCCTTAAGAATGCGTGCCGTTTCCATTGAATGCACCCGCATGTCTCCCTGGGTAATTTCCACATCCAGGTCGTGAAGCAAACCTGCCAATGCCCATTTCTCCTGGTCCTGGTTCAAGCGTTTTGCCAGGGCCCGCATCACCGCTTCGGATGCCAGGCAATGGGCAATCATTCTTTCATTTTTTACATACTGCCTGAGCAAAAGAATCGCATCTGTTCTTGTCATGCTTTTTTATTCAAAAATACGGGTTTTGTGCTTTTTAATCAATGGGACCAGCCTCCTGCTCCTCAAAATATCTGCGCAAATGAAGCGTCTCCCTTATCCGGCCAATTGCTCTGGCTGCTTCAGCATAGTTAAGTGTCTGATCGCCGTCTGACAATGCCTTTTCAGGGGTTTCATGAATTTCAACAAGCAATCCGTCTGCCCCGGCCATAACTGCAGCCAGAGAAAGGCTTTCAACATATCTGCGAACCCCGGTTCCATGAGAAGGATCACAGAATACCGGGAGGTGGCTCTTTTCCTTAAGATAAGGAATGGCATTCAGATCCAATGTGTTGCGATAGGCCTTTTCGAATGAACGAA
>CAZFOI010000477.1:0-1716 GCA_964520605.1 uncultured Bacteroidales bacterium | reverse complement strand
GAGCTGTGGAATGGGAGCCACACCATTGGCCAGTTTCATATTGCACTGGGGATTGTGTGCCACGCCAACACCATTTTCGGCCAGAATTTCCATATCATCATCGGTCAGGTGCACTGCATGAGCAGCAACAACCCCTGGTGCCAGAGCCCCAATATGATTCAGGTACCCAACCGGTGTCTTACCGTGTTTCTTGAGCATCAGATCAAATTCCCATCGGGTTTCAGCCACATGGGTATTCAATGGCACCTTGTATTGTGCCGCCATCTCCAACGCCTTGCGGTACACCTCTGCAGATGCAGAGTATGCCGAATGAACGGCCAAACCAAAACAGATTCTTGGATGGCTGTTATACTGTTCTATCATTTCTCTGGTGAATGCCAGGGATGCCTGAGGATCGGGACTATTGGGAGCGGCAAAGTCAATGAGACTCTCTGTAAGCACTGCCCGCATTCCGGCTTTGTCCACTTCTTCAGCCATATGGTCTGAATAATAATACATGTCATTGAAGGTGGTGGTACCCGATCGGATCATCTCAGCCATAGCCAGACGTGTACCCAATCTGACATTTTTGGGTGTAATGAACCTTGCCTCAACGGGAAAAATATACTCGTATAACCATTCCTTCAGCGGAATATCATCTGCATATCCCCTGAAGATGGTCATGGGAGAATGGGTATGGGCATTGATCAGCCCGGGGATAAGCAATTTACCATCAGCATCTATATAATCTGATGCTCTGTATGCTGTCATTATTGCCAGGCTCTCACCAACATCAACAATAATCCCCTTGCTGATTGCCACAGCACCCCGGTCAAGCAAAGTGTATGCCGCATTCATGGAGACTACAATGGCATTGAATATTATCAGTTCAGCCTGGTGATTGTCTTCATTTAATGAAGCAGGCATAGTGTAGGGTTTTAGGGTCATGATGTATTGATTTCAGCCAAAGTTACACATTACGGCCTTCTGACCTGAAAGAAAACAGTCAAAAAAAAAAACAACAGCCTGTTTCATCAAATTGTTTTCATTAAGTTGGTCTTTGATCCTGTTTTGCCTATTTTAGCCAAAACATCCAATCCTTTTTAAAAATGATAGAAAAAATCAAGGAAACAGCAAGCTTTTTGAAAGAGAAAACCGGCTTTAATCCCGTTGCAGGAATTATTCTTGGATCGGGTCTGGGTGGTCTGGTTAAGTCAATAGATATTAAATACCGATTCGATTACAGCGAAATCCCCAATTTTCTTACCTCAACCGTGGAAGGGCACGCCGGGAAGCTGATTTTCGGTTATCTGGAAGGCAAACAAATTGTTGCCATGCAGGGTCGTTTCCACTATTATGAAGGATATCCCATGCAGCAGGTAACTTTCCCGGTAAGGGTAATGAAGCTGCTGGGAATAGAGACCCTTCTGCTTTCCAATGCAGCAGGCGGGCTTAATCCGGCCTTTGAGGTGGGTGATCTGATGATTATCCGGGATCACATCAATATGTTTCCTGAAAACCCCCTTCGCGGTCCTAACATCGAAGAACTGGGAACCCGCTTCCCTGAAATGAGTGAAACCTATTGCAAAAAACTTATAGGCAAAGCCAAGCGCATTGCTGCTGACGGAAACATTAAATTTCAAACCGGAGTCTATATTGGCAGCCCGGGTCCGACCCTTGAGACACCCGCTGAATACAAAATGTTCCGGATTCTTGGCGCTGACTCTACCGGCATGT
>CAZFOI010000476.1:0-1733 GCA_964520605.1 uncultured Bacteroidales bacterium | reverse complement strand
GCTCTGAAACATTGATGGTCGAACCATCGCTAAAGACTATCATGCCCGAAGTCACATGATATTTAAGATCCGGCTGGTCGAAAAGCCAGATGCAGGAAATTTTAACCGGCTTGCTCCATAACAAGCGCATAAAGGCCGGATCCCTTTCTCCATCGCTGATCCATTCATTGGGTTTATTTTTCCCTTCCGGATCAACCACACCATCCACTGCACCCTCGCCAAAAAACTGGACCACTTCTGTCAGCCGCCGAGTCTTTCTGGCTGCTGAAGGGACGATTATATTTGCCCGCAGAGCGAGATTGTTCTCGCTTTTTATCAGGTCAGGCTGAGCTTGGGCCATCTCCTGCCGCAGGTGTTCTTCTTCGCGCCCGCTGAGCAGTTTCACTTCTTGCAGATTCCATGCAAATCGGCCGCCAAGAGGGTCGGCTTTTGTCCGGTCAGCAAAATAATCTACATAAAAATTGGCCGAATAGCTCAGCCACAATGTCTTGCCATCAGGGCAGATGAACTTTGAGGGAAACGTGGCAAAATATTCCTGCACACCAAAGTTCTTCATGTAGGCAATCATCTTGTAAGGGCCGGTGATCTTGTCTGACTCGAGAAGGTAAGTACTCATTTCAGCAATTCCCGGCCAGTGATCAATGACACACATCAGAGATTTCTTCAGAGATTTATCAAAAGTTACCCTGACGCAACCCATATGATCATTCCAGATTAGAAGCGGCTTTATACCTGAAAAGCGTTTAGACCAGAGGGGTTCACCACGCCCGTCATGCCCGCTAAAGAATTCGTAGCTGGAAAGCTTGTTGATCGTCTCGGGTGAAGGTTTTACCCGACAAAGATAAATCGCAATGCCAGCTACCCAGGAGTTTTCTCCAACGCATTGAGTGGGGTCATTTTCAATCGCCTTGTGTCCGACAAGAAAAACTTTGCCATCAGGAGAATTTTCCGTATTCTGACCAAAATCAACGAAATGGGGAGTTTCCATTTTGACCTGCTGGCCATTTTTCCCAGATTCAAGGAACAACGGGCCATCGAGTGTAAAGGGACAGGCAAGCCAGGTTTTTCCATAATCTCTTGAAATACTGAAGCCAGCCAGTGGCCCGCAAATGGCCCAGAAATACTTATCATTGTTAGGGTCATGATCAAAATCAACACCGTATGTCCCGTAATACCAGATTCCATCATAAACCAGGTTAGCGCAAAGATAGCAGCCTCCATAGGGAATGGCAGACACTCTCCCTGTTCCCAGAAAAATAATCTTGAGGTTCATGGGGTCATTACCCTCAATTCTGACATCACCGGTTCTGGGCTGCTTGAATGACAGCTTTCGAGTCCCATTTCACCATCGGTCCACCCACTGTATAAGGTGCTCCCCATTGTTTGGACAGAAAGAGGGCTTATATAAGGTGCACTTTTGACCTGCCTGTTTCGATTCATTTAACCATTTCATGACCCTGCCTCAACCTGAGGTGAGGCTTTAAAACCTCCAAAATAGACCTCAGACGGTGTCCGATAGCTTAAGCTCTGATGCAGCCTCTCCATGTTGTAAAAGAGAAAATAATTCCCCAGACCCTGCCTGGCTTCACTGACTGTCCGGTATTCATGAAGATAGACCTCTTCATACTTCACTGTCCGCCACAACCGCTCAACAAAGATGTTATCATAGACCCGGCCCCGACCATCCATGCTGATCTTTATCTCACTGTCCTGAAGAAGTCCAGTAAATTCCT
>CAZFOI010000475.1:0-1744 GCA_964520605.1 uncultured Bacteroidales bacterium | reverse complement strand
GTCGTGGAGCAATCTCATTCACAAAAACACTGCCTGATGCATCCAAAAACATTTCAACTGCAAAAAGCCCTGCCCCACGGAGTTTGTTTGCTGCATCAAGGGCTATGTCGGTCGCTTTCCTGGCCGACTCATCCGTAATCGAGGCCGGGCAAGCGAGATAGTCTACCAGATTGGCTTGTGGTTTGAATACCATTTCGACCACAGGAAAGACTTTGGTATTGCCTTTTGTGTCCCGGGCAACGATAACGGCCAGTTCTTTTTGATGGTCAATAAATCCTTCTATTATGGCAGGATATGTTAGTGGGAATGGGGCATCGTAGTCGCTTTTGTCAAAGACGAAAACCCCACGGCCGTCATACCCGCCTGTACAGCTTTTGGCAACATAGCGATTAAATCCGGGAAGCTGCTCAGGGGCTTTTCTCCATTCTTCATCGCAAGTGGCCAGATAAAACGGACTTGTTGGTATCCCATTGTCCTTGTAAAAAGATTTTTGTTTGCCTTTGTCCTTTATTATATCCAGAATTTCAGAGGGGGGAATTACCACGTGGCCTTCAAGTTCAAGTTCCCGAAGGGCCTGGGTGTTAACATGCTCAATTTCATAGGTAATCACATCGCTGATGGCGGCCAGGTCCCTGATGGCCTCCCTGCTGTTGAGGGACCCTTCTATAAACCTGTAAGCCATTGCTGCTGCAGGAAAATCAGGCGCTTTGTCAAGAAAATTCAAGCCAAGCTTTAATGGTGATGCTGCTTCGGCAAGCTTCAAACCAAGCTGTCCGGCTCCGATTACCCCAATCCGGGTGGTAAAGACTCCCATATCAGATGCATAGATTTATAATACAAAAGTAACAATTTCCATCTCAGAGGGGGCATCATTGCGTATCTTTGCACGGTAAAACAAGGCCATGACAAAATATACCACCCGGTTGGGCATTGATCTTTCGCTTGCAGCAAGGTTCCTCAGGCAGGGTAAGGTGGTTGCCATCCCGACAGAAACTGTTTATGGTTTGGCTGCCAATGCTTTCAGTGCAGAAGCCATTGCGGAGATTTATCGTGTAAAGAACCGCCCATTGTACAATCCCCTGATAGTGCATGTTGCCTCTATGGCAAGGATTCCCGAAATAACCTCTGACATACCTGATCAGGCGCTGGCGCTATTGGAGGTATTCCCCCAGGGTCCATTGACGCTCTTATTACCCAAAAAGCCCATTTTGCCTGAAATTGTTACATCAGGTCTGCCCAGGGTTGCCGTAAGAATACCTTCTCATCCCTTAACGCAGAAATTGCTGGCCATGCTTGCATTTCCCCTGGCTGCCCCCAGTGCCAATCCTTTTGGTTATATCAGCCCGAGTAACTCCCATCATGTGATGCGGCAATTGGGTGGAAAGATCCCATATATCCTGGAGGGTGGCCCGTGTGAGAAGGGTATTGAATCGACCATAATTGGTTTTGAAGGGGAAGATACCATTATTTACAGAATGGGGTCTGTTACCAGAGAACAAATAGAAAAAGTGACCGGCAGAAAGGCCATATACGCAACTGCCGGGGATAAACCTCAGGCTTCAGGAATGCTGCCTCAGCATTACGCTCCCCTTACCCCTTTGTTCCTTTCGTCAGACCTTGATTCAATGAGGGTATCATTATCGGGCAAAAGACTGGGATTTTTATTGTTTAAAAGACAACTTCCTGACGTGGATGCGTCATGCCAACAGGTCCTGAGCCCGGATGGAGATTATGCCGAAGCAGC
>CAZFOI010000474.1:0-1749 GCA_964520605.1 uncultured Bacteroidales bacterium | reverse complement strand
CATCGGTGGGAAAACCAACATAGGCTTTTACATTGCGACCCGAAGCCCGAAGTGGGTTCCCATTGCCTGATCCGGTGTTAATAAATTGATCGTACTCAGCAAGCTGTGCCGTATTGAAAGGGTGTGAAAAATCCATCACAAAATACACATGCTGATCCCTGGCCCAGGCATCAGACCGCCTGTATCCGGCAATTCGGGTGTCGGAAATTGCCATGATCCAGGATTCAATAACAGGATCTCTGTGGTAAAGGTCTATGATAAATCCCGGACGCTCATTGCTTTTAAAGGTATAGCGATGAAAACCGGTTCGCAGCGTGGTAGTGAGTTCTGCCAATACCTGTGGCTTTTCAAGAAATACCCTGTAGTAACCTGCTTCGGCATGCTCTTCAGGCTTTAAAAAAGGCGAGGCATACCCGGTGTTTTTAAGCCCCGGAAAGCCGGAAACCGGCATCACCAATATGTCTCCATAGTCCGACACCCCGGTTCCGCTCAAATGGGTGTGGGAAAAACCATAGATGATGCTGTCTGAATAATGATATCCTGAGCATCCGTCCCAGCCGGTCAGGCGGGTATCCGGACTTAACTGTACCATCCCGAATGGCATGGTGGCGCCCGGGTAGGTATGTCCATGGAAGTCGGTCCCAATGAATGGGTCAACGTATCTTGCCGGCTGAGAAAAAAGGGCATGCTGCATCAGCATGGAAGCATAAAGTAAGACTAAGACCAGGGATTTCATAGGCTATTGGATTCGAATTTTAGAGCCAAATGATAAGTACAGTATATACAGCATCGCCAAAAGCGGAACCAACAGACTGGTCACCATACCGGCATGGTCTGCCGTAAATCCGGCAATTGGCGGAAGCAGGGCTCCTCCTGCAATGGCCGTTACCATCAGGCCGGAGATTTCATTGCTTCTTTGCGGCATGGCATCAATGGTAATGGAAAAAATCAGTGGAAATACATTGGCAAAACCAAGTCCGCTAAGAAGAATTCCGGTTATTACCAGGCCCTGGTGAGGCAGAAACAGCAAAATCAGCCCGGCAACCGAGAGAAGGCTGGTGGCCCTGAAGAAAGTGGCTGGTTTCATCCAGTTTAACACCAGGGAACCTGAGAAGCGCCCGAGCAGAATGGCAAAAAAGAAGAAAGCATTTCCCAATAGTCCATATGTTTGGAGATCAATACCAAACCGGCTGCTGAGTAATATGGGCACACTGGAACTGATGGTAATTTCCGCCCCTACATAAAGAAAAATCCCGGCAACCATCAATCTCACCACAGGCAGGCGCAACAACTTCAGGCAACCGGAAAAACTTGCCGGGGCAGCTCCTTCCCTTGGGGCTTCCTTAATTTTTGTAAGTCCAAGAATAACCAATGTCAGCAGCAGTACCGAACTGTATATGGGGAATAGTATAAACCAGTCAAGCCCGAACCATTTGGCAGCGGCAAACGGGATCAGTGAGCCTGACAGGGATCCGATGGCCTTTATGAATTGTCCTATGGTCAGGTTTCTTGAATACCTGCCCGGAAGGGACACATCACGCATGATGGGATTCCCGGCTACCTGAAGAATGCTGGCGCCCGCCCCGAGCATAAGCAGGGTAAGCAGCAGCATCCCATAGCGGCTGAGCCCGAACAACGGAATAAGCATGCCCGCCATGGCAACAGCCAGGCCAATCATCAGTACGGTTTTTTTCCCTTTTCTGTCCTGAAACAGACCCACGGGAACCGAAAGTACCCCAAACATGATGA
>CAZFOI010000473.1:0-1752 GCA_964520605.1 uncultured Bacteroidales bacterium | reverse complement strand
TCTACCGGGGGTACCCTTACCCTTCCATCCTGAAAAACAAATGAGAGCATGATGTTTTGCAAACGGGTTTCCCTGAACACATCCATTTGAAGCTGATCGGCCAGCGCCTGCATTACAGGGACACCAGCAATAGCCACATCAGCAGACCGCAGTCCTCCTCCTCCGCTAAGTGTTTCTGCGATAGGCAAAAGCCTGTTGTTAAACAAGCCGGTAAAGCGCAAATTCAGGGATATCCTTCCTGCTGCGTATGCCGCAACAGGCGCAACAAAACGCACAAAAGCCAGGGATTGCGCACTTTGTTTGATGTCGATACCGTTAACACTTAGAGAAAAATCAATGGAGGGATTTTCCTCCCTTGGATCATAGATTCCTCCAAGAACCATCTGCCCCCCCAGCAGTTGCATCTTCATGTTTTCAAAACGGGCCACTCCCTCCTGAAGCCTTACAACCCCCTCTGCCTGGGTGATGGTCATGGAACCATAGCGCAGATTCCCAATCCGGGCATCCAGGCTAAAGTCAATGTTTTCCGGTACGCGAATGGCAGTAACCTGGCTTTCTATGGCCCCGGCTGAGTCTGGCAGCTCCCTGGCGGACTCATCGGATGGCACGGCCACAAGCGCGTCGTCTTCCTTTTTTTCGCTTATGGGAAGAGCCTCCATGAAGCGGTTCAAATCCAAATTATCCGAGCGCATTACAAATGATCCGCGCACAGACTGATTGGCGAGCAAAAATCCGGGCAGGTTTTCAATCGATCCCGATGCGTTTACATCGCTCCCCGCATAACTCATGGCCAGTGACTCAAGCACCACATTCCGGGGATTGAGGCTCACAGAAGCATGATTCAGGGAGAGAACATCCTCAGATTCGGGCAATTGAAGCCTTACGCCAGATGCCAGGAATGAGCCCTCAGCATGGACCAGATTGTAGCGGCCCTGCTCCACATCAGACAATCGCCCACGGAACTCCAGATCAGATTGAAGCAGTCCATGCAACTCATACTGATCGGGCAGGGGATAAAACTCTTTGATTCTTCCCAGGTCTATCAGCCCCATGAGAAGCAAATCAACATCCGGATCGCTTACGGGGTTCCTGAGTTTTAACCTGGCCTGAACCGGCATTCCGGCAAGCTCTGCCCTGAATTCAGCCAGATCTATCAAGGTGGCATCCATATCCCCACCGGGATTGATTATGTCTGCCTTAAGCCATATATTTTCTGCCGATGCCGGCAAGCCGGGATACCGAAAACCCCCGTTCTCGACCAGGGCCTGTATTCCAAAACCCGGCATATTCCCGTCTTCCATGCTGCCCCTGACGTATCCCTGCAGCTTCATACTTCCCGAAGCCTCAATGTCATCAAACTCCCTGAAATACAAGGCGGGGATCAAAGACAAAAAGCTTTCAAAGCCTGATTTGGAAGAAGCGAAACCAAAGTCCATCTCCAGGGCATCCGCAGGCCAGCCCACCATGCCTTCAAACACCAGGGGCAGCTCGTTCACAAGCAATTCATTGTTGCGAAAGACAAATACCATATTGTCAAGGTCTGCATCCATCTCTGCCGTTAACAACACCCTGGCCCTGCTGAGCAGGGGCCATGAGTCGTACCTGAGATTAAACCAGCCAATGCGTGCCTCCTTTGTGGCCAGGCTGGTAGACGACAAAGTAAGGTCTCCGGTAAGCGTGCCATTAATTTCGCCGGCATCAATATAGGTAAGGAAGTCATCGTCATGGTAAACGAACCGCCCGTCAATGATT
>CAZFOI010000472.1:0-1767 GCA_964520605.1 uncultured Bacteroidales bacterium | reverse complement strand
CGCAACCCCTCACCTTGTAACAGACCCTGTACTGATGGCCTCCCATATCGTTGTGGCCATGCAGCAGATTGTGAGCCGGCACAGCAAACCCTATATGCCCACGGTATTGTCTTTTGGAAGGATCATAGGAAATGGCCAGACCAATATCATTCCGGATACGGTTACCCTGGATGGAACCGTGCGCACCTTTGATGAGGTCTGGCGGGCTGAAATCCACGAGCTGATCTCCAGGATTGCCGTAAATGTGGCGCGCTCCATGGGAGGAGATTGCGAAGTGCGCATAGCAAAGGGGTATCCCTTTCTTGTAAACGATCCGATCCTGACAGAAAAGTTTACTGAATACGCTTCAGAATACCTCGGCAGGGAGCATGTGGTTCCCCTTGATCTTGCCATGACCGCGGAGGATTTTGCTTATTTCTCACAGATCGTTCCCAGTTGTTTTTATCGCCTGGGAATTGCCAACAAAGGCAAAGGCATTGTTTCCAATCTTCACACATCAACCTTCGATATTGACGAAGAAGCTCTGAAAACCGGGGCTGGCCTGATGGCCTATTCAGCCATCAGAAGCCTGCCGGGCTAAAGGCCCCTTTGCCTGTATCCAGAAACTCTATGAATCTTGGTATGCTGCTGTCATAGCCGTAAGCGGGGGCAAGCATATTTTCCTGGTTGTCGAGTATCAGATAATATGGCTGGGTATTGGCTCCATAGCGTTCTGCCTGAAAAACACTCCATTTTTGGCCAACTGTGGTAATTTGCCTTTCGCGGCCCAGGGCCGAGGATACAAACTGCTGGTCTTCGGGCAGGCGGGTACGGTCGTCGACAAACAGGGATATCTTTACAAAATCATTTTTCAGGCGCTGCAAAACGGCGGGATCTGACCAGACATTGGCTTCCATTTTCCTGCAATTGGCACATCCAAGACCGGTAAAATCAAGGAAGATTGGCTTACCGGCCTTGCGGGCGGCCTCCAGTCCCTCATGGTAATCAGTAAATGCCAGCAAACCATGGGGGCCTTCTTTAACGCTTATGCCGACATAAATGTCTGATGAAGCCGTACCCGATGATGGCGCCGAGAGGCTCATGCGGCTGAGGTCAAAATCCTGGGTAGCCGGGGATGGCAAAAAGGAGCTGACGGCCTTAAGCGGAGCACCCCACAATCCGGGCATCAGATAAAACACAAAGCCAAAAGCAGCCACTGCCAGCATGAGTCTGGGTACACTCAGATAGGGGAGGTCTGAATCATGGGAAAACTTGATTTTCCCAATCAGGTAGAGTCCCAGCATCAGAAAGATGGCCATCCAAAGAACGATAAACACTTCCCTGTCCAGTATGCCCCATTGCCCAACGGCATCGGCGGTAGCCAAAAATTTTAAAGAGAAGGCCAAGACCACAAATCCAAGCACCACCTTTACCGCATTCATCCATCCACCTGATTTTGGAAGGGATTTTAAGGCTGTCGGGAATAAGGCAAACAAGCTAAACGGGATGGCCAGGGCCAGGCTGAATCCAAGCATGCCCATGGCCGGAGAGAACAAATTGCCACCAGTAGCAGCTTCAACCAAAAGAGTACCGACTATGGGCCCGGTGCAGGAAAAGGAAACCAGTACGAAGGTAAGCCCCATTAAAAACACCCCGATCAGCCCGCCTGTTTTGTCGGCTTTGCTGTCGAGGGCAGTTGACCAGCTCGATGGCATGGTAAGCTCAAATGCTCCGAGGAAAGATGCGGCAAAGAATACCAGCAGGGCAAAGAAAAAGAGGTTGAAACCC
>CAZFOI010000471.1:0-1778 GCA_964520605.1 uncultured Bacteroidales bacterium | reverse complement strand
TATTTGAAAAAACTGTCTGACAGGTTCCTGAAACACATGCACCACAACATCCAGGTAATCAAGGAGTATCCACTCTGCATTGCCAACCCCTTCCCGTCTGCGGGGATTCAATCCCGTGATCTTCTTCACCTGGTCTGCCACAGATTCGGCAATGGCACCGGTGTGGGTGCGCGATGTGCCGTGACAGACAACAAAGTAGTCGCAAACACTTGCATTGATGCTGGCCATATCAAGGCTAACAATATCCAGTCCTTTCTTTTCCTGTATTCCCTTAACTATGGCTTCCAATAGCTGTTGGGAGGCATCAGGGTGTTTCTTCATTCAGTCCTGTTTAGATTATCCGGCAAAATTAACCAAATTTAAGGACATATTGTTTTGCCGGATGTCTTAATAAAATGCAAATCTATGGTTTATTCTTAATTTTGACACAAACAAATGGTTTATGCCTAAGATCGGTAGCAATATCATCAGGGTGTCCCGAACGGATTCTACCAATAAGCTTGCCTGGCGTATGATTGCGGAATCGCCCCTGCCTGAGGGGACGCTTATCAGTGCTGACTACCAGACACATGGGCGTGGCCAGGGAGAGAACAACTGGGAATCAGCCGATGGACAAAATATTTGCGTGAGCCTGATTCTCTACCCTCACTGGCTTCCTCCGGCTGAGCAGTTTTCTTTGAACAAAGCCGTTTCCCTCGCCGTTAGGGCCACCATTGAGGAGCTGCTGACCGGCACGGGCATTGATGGGCCACAGCTGCGTATCAAGTGGCCCAATGATATATACATAGGTTTGGAAAAAGTTGCCGGCATACTGATAGAAAACAGCCTCTCCGGCAATCGGTTTGAAACTTCGGTAATAGGCATCGGCATCAACCTGAATCAGAATTCCTTTCACAGTGATGCGCCCAATCCTGTATCGGTTTCAAGATATACTCCGGGGCCGGTCAGCAGAAACGGGGCCATTGATATTCTGGGCAGGCAGCTGGATTTTTTTATGGATATGCTCAAGCATCAGGGACAAAAGGAAGTGCAGCGCATATACCTGAAACACCTGCTGGGGATAAATAAGAAAACCGGCTTTTTCAGCGACAAGGATTATTTTGAAGCAATCATTCGCGGAACAGATGCCTATGGCAGGCTGATGCTGGAATTACCCGGAAATGTGATTCGCTATTTTGACATGCGAGAAGTTCGCATGGCAATTAAAGATGATTTAGTATCTGGCGGATAACTTCTCGGCAAGCAGGTCTGTCAAATGCTGCAATGGCTTGCTGGCAACCGATCGAATGAAAGGATTCAGGTCTGCCTCAAAAACCAGTTGCACCTGGCAGGCATTTTCTCCTCTTTCGAAAAGAAAACAGGACAGAGAATAATCAAGCGGATTGTTGCCCTCGGAAACTATGTGGATGTTTCGGTAGGGATTTCTGGTAATCATATGCATAGATAAGCTGGCCAGTCCCTGGACCCTGAAGGAACATTTGTCCCGGCTGGCCTCCCAGGAATCAACCTTATCAGGCATGAGTTCTTCGAAATTTCTGAAGTCAGACAGGAACTCAAACACCTCTTTTGAGCTCGCTTTTAATAACTGTGTTTCACTTTCGAATTTTGTCATGTTCAGATCAATTGTATTTCGGACTGCCAGGAAGTAAGGGCCGCGGCCTCATCCGGGCCAATTATTTTTAAGGCAAGCGCCACCTGGATCAGGCTTTGAAAACTGCTAAGGGTATGAAGCCGGCAATTATGGGTACGCATGGTGTCTTCAGCCTGCTTCAATCCAT
>CAZFOI010000470.1:0-1780 GCA_964520605.1 uncultured Bacteroidales bacterium | reverse complement strand
TGCTGCTGCAGGGCATGTACCAGGCAACTGACTTCTTGATTGTATACCGGAATGCAAATGCTGATCATGGAACTCTGATTATCTTTTCCAGAAACCGGGTGAAAGCAACAAGAGTACGGTGAAAATCTCGAGCCTGCCCAAAAGCATAAAGAAACTAAGGAACCATTTGCCTCCAATAGGAATGTGCCCATAATGTTCAACAGGGCCAACGCTTCCAATGGCTGGCCCAATATTTCCCAGGGTTGCAGCAGCTGCCCCGATAGCCGATGCAAAATCAAGCCCATATATGGTCATGATTACAGAGCCGGTAAGTAAAAGAAGCATGTATAGAAGAAAGAATGCCAGAAAGTTATGGATAATTTCCAATGGGATGGCTTTGCCGTTGATCCTTACGGGTATTACCGCCATTGGATGGACCAGCCTTCTAAACTCCAGCCGGGTGTTTTTTACAAGCACCAATATCCTGATCATTTTGATGCCGCCTCCGGTTGACCCTATACATCCTCCTGTAAACATCAACAGAAAAATAACAAACCAAAGATAACCTTTCCATTGCAGGTAATCTGTTGTTACAAATCCGGTGGTTGTTACAATGGCAGTAACCTGAAAAAGACTGTCGCGGAAAGCTTTTTCAATACCTGCCTGATGCAGCAACACTATGGCTGTTGTAAACAATATGGTAAATCCTGCCAAAACCCCGATATAGAATCGAAATTCTTCATTTCCTGTAACTTTTCTGAATTGACCCTTGATCAGGAAGTAATGAAGGGTAAAGCTGGTGCCGGCCAAAATCATGAACAGAATGATCACATATTGGATATATGGAGAAAATGAAGCGATGCTGTCGTTTCTGGTAGAAAATCCTCCGGTGGCCATGGTGCTGAAGGCATGGCAAAGGCCTTCGAACAAGTCCATGCCGCCCAACATTAGCAGAAAGGTTTGTACAAAAGTCAGGATCATGTATATTCCCCAAAGCCTTTTGGCCGTTTCGGTAATTCTTGGATGCAGCCTGGTGGGCGTGGTTCCCGGTGCCTCTGCCACAAAAAGCTGCATGCCCCCAACACCCAGTATGGGCAAAATGGCCAGGGTGAGAACAATGATTCCCATGCCCCCCAACCAATGGGTCATGCTTCTCCAGAAAAGCAGGTTTTTGGGCATGGCTTCTATGTCTGTCAGAATGGTAGCCCCGGTGGTGGTAAAGCCTGAAATGGTTTCGAAGAACGCATCGGTATAACTGGGGATGTCTCCGGATATTCTGAATGGCAATGCACCAAAAAGAGAAATGGCCACCCAGGTAAGGGTCACAATAATGTATCCTTCTTTCTTGCCGATATTGCGATGATCGTGTCCTCTGGTAATGGAGAAAAACAGCAAACCAACTACAAACGTGAAACCGGCAGAGACCAGAAGGGAAAACAGGGATTCCTGATAAATAAGGGCCCAAACGGAAGATACAAACATAAAGGCTGAAAGTATCATCAGCAGTATGCCTGTAAACCTCAGAATAAGCTTGAAATTAATTTCCGATGGTGCCGGCATGGCATAAGGTTTTAATCCCTGAACATCTTGTCAACGGCGCTGAATGCCTGTGGCAGGGCAAAAACCACTACCTTGTCATTTGCTTGAATCTGCAGATCGCCTGTAGCGATAAGCCCCTGGTTGTTTCGGATTACTCCGCCAATGATGGCTTTCTCCGGGAATTTTAGCTTTCGAATGGGCTTTTTGATTACCGGAGAACCCTGCTTAGCAAGAAATTCAAACACCTCTGCATCAATACCCG
>CAZFOI010000469.1:0-1791 GCA_964520605.1 uncultured Bacteroidales bacterium | reverse complement strand
TTTGCCTGGTGGCTTCTCCGTGTCCGGAACAGGCATCTGCATGAAAACAGATGTGGTCTATGTGGTGGTGATGAGGGATTACGGCATGGGAAAAGATGACCAGATTGGCCAGCAACAGCATTGAGGTTAATAGTTTTATGCGCAGCATACTGTAATTCTTTGCCCAGGTGGCAAATATAGTGTTTTTTTATAATCAGACAGCCACAGTTGCAGCAATCTTCAGGAATGCCAGCAACTGCAGGGTTTTCATCATAGGGTGAGGTTTAGTCCCAGCCATAGCTGGATGCCGGTGGTGTATTCATCCCTTACCGGATGCCTGTGAAAGCTGGGTGAAACGATAAAATGAACATCCATTTTTGGAGAAGGCAAAAAGTGCACACCGCCCATTATATGAGTTGAAACATCGGTAATGCGCTCGCGCGGCTCACGTATCCTTTCTCCTACCATGGTCTCATTGGTCATCAGATCGTTCTGAATAATCAGCCGGTGATCGTAAAGGATAAGGGTGGTTTGCTCAAGATTCCAAAAAGACATTACCCTGTTAATTCCAAGCATCATCCTGAAACGCTCTCCAAAACCCTGCTCATATATGGCCGGGATTTGTATGGTACGCAAGCCCGATTTGAACTCCCAGTGTATGGTTTTGTCTTCTGCACTCTTGAAAAAATGATTGTAGGGACTTTCATTACCGGAATATAGGTAATAATAATAGTTTTCCTGGAAAGCGTCTGTCTTTTCAGCGGTTTTGGTTAACTGATTGCGCAAGGATGCTATCAGACCCATGCGAAGGTTTTTCCCCTTATCCAGCGTCCAGTTCAGGCCTGCATGCAACTGCCCGTTAAAAATATTGCGTTCTCCGCTGCCTTCCCTGTAATCGTATAGTATGGAGTAGCCTTCATGCTCTGATTGCCATGAGCTGCTTGTGTGGTAATATTCATTTTCTGATTCATACTCAATGGATGATGCCAGGGTAAGCTGCTGATTGGTTTGCCCCATGGTTAGCAGCAGGGTAAAATCCAGGTCCTCTCGCAAACCGCGCTGCCACTGAAGGCCCCCGTAAATATTGCGGCCCTTCTGCTCCCAGGATTGCGCGGAGGTGTACTGACTCTGGTAATGGCTCCAGGAAGAACTGCCTCTTATGCCTGATTTCCACATGGATGCATCGTCCCTGTCCATTTGCTGGGTAGCCCCGCCATTGAGATATCCGGCGTAAAGGCCAATGAGGTCAGTGCTGCCGTGATATTGCAAACCGGCTGAAAAGTCCCAGTGGGTATATTGCTGTTCCCGTGCTTCGCTGGTTCTCCAATAAGACTCATAATTGAATTGCCGGTTCCATATATTGTTGCTCCCCATGCTGCCATCGCGGGAGAAAATTGTCCTGCCTGCCCTTATGCCTGCATTTAGTTTTTCTGAGAGCCTCCAGGAAGCCATGACATTCAGGAAATGCCCCTGCTGAAACATCTCATCTGATCCTGAGAAAGTATCCGTAATGGAGTATGATTCAGAAGACATATAAGACATGCCATCGGCCGTACGCCCTGCCACATTTTTGAAAATATCCATGGGTATGGCATAGTAGGGCTCAGACTGAAGGATGAGCTGATAACTGGCCCCAATGACCATCCTGCCATTGAATGCCCCGGGCCTGTGCATCCACGACGTACTAAGCAGGGGAGTCAGCTCACTGCGCGATTGGGTGTGGTAGCGACCAAAACCAACCATATTTCCATAGGTATCCCTGTCATACATGGGATACACCCAGCCATACCTGTTGGTGTTCAGGCTACGCGC
>CAZFOI010000468.1:0-1793 GCA_964520605.1 uncultured Bacteroidales bacterium | reverse complement strand
CAGGACCACTCTCCGGAAAGGATAAGGGAATTATTGGAGGAAGCAGCCCAAATATCTGGTATAGTTGTTTATCCAGTAGCTACAGGGCTGACCGCTTCGGGAATTCATCTGGGAAGCGGTGGTTTTAGCAACATCGAGAAGCCATCGGTGCTGCTCCTGGTGGGTAGCGGTGTTACCAGTTCGGAAGCCGGAGAAGTTTGGCACCTGCTCGATCAGCGATACAGGATGCCTGTTACCAAAGTGGAAGCCGCTGGATTTCGCGGCCTTAACCTTAATCGCTACTCTGTTATTGTAATGGTTTCAGGCACCTATGGCAGTCTGGATGATGCCGCTGCAGAAGCCCTTCGAGCCTGGTTGCGGCAGGGAGGGACCCTGGTGGCCATCAGGTCAGCCAACAACTGGCTGAATCGCCAGAAAATTACGGAAATCAGTTACCGCAACCATACACTGAGGCATCCGGAAAAACTGCCATATGAAAGCATGTCCGAATACCGTGGGGCGCGTTCCATACCGGGCAGCATTTTTCGCAGCAGTCTGGATTTAACCCATCCCCTTGGATACGGTTACAAACGTTCAGAGCTTCCCTTTTTTGTAAGCGGATTCAGCGCAGCAAACCCGGCTGCAAGCCCGTTTTCCAATCCATTGTTGTTTTCGCGTAATGCGCTATGGAGCGGCTATGCTTACAAACCCTATTCCGAGCTGATGAATGGGTCTGCAGGAATAATCACATCCAGCCTGGGAAGGGGAACCATTGTTTCCTTTATGGACAATCCCAATTACAGGGCGTATTGGTTTGGCACCAACAAGTTGTTTGCCAATGCCATTTTCTTTGGAAGCATCATCAGAAACTAAACCAGCATCAACCCATGAAGAAATTTTCAATATCAATGGCAATATTCCTCTTGCTGTTATTTCCTGCAATACGCAGCGCCGATGCCTGTACTTCGGCAATAGTATCGGGAAAGCATACAAGAGACGGGCGTCCCATCATGTGGAAACACCGGGATACCAGTGTTATGGAGAGCAAACTGATGTTCCTCAGGGGCAGCAAATACGATGCGGTGGTTTTGGTAAACGGTTCGGATGAGCATGCCAGGTCCATTTGGATCGGATTTAACAGTGCCGGTTTTGCCATAATGAATACGCTTTCCTATAATATTGAGGACGAGTCTACTTCTTCCGGAGCCAGGAACGGATCACTCATGCGGGAAGCGCTGGAACAATGTGCCAGTCTGGAAGAATTTGAGGCCTTTCTTGATGCTCAGGAGCGCCCCATTCGTGTAAGGGCCAATTATGGAGTAATTGATAGCCATGGTGGTGCAGCCTATTATGAAACCAACAATGAGACCTGGGTGAAAGTGGATGTAAATGACCCGCTTATGGCACCCCACGGATATGTGGTGCGTACCAATTATTCCTTTGCGGGTGCCCCAAACCAAGGAGCTGGCTATATACGGTTCAATACGGCCGAGAACCTGTTTTTTAAAGCCTCTGCGCGCAGCGATTTTGGTGTGGAATACATCCTGGAAAACATGTGTTTGTCTTTGGAAAACTCTTATACCGGACAGCAGATTGGTCAGTTTGCCCTGATGTCTGAACGCCAGGACCACTTCATGTATTTCCAGGACTGCATCAACCGGTATACTTCCACGTCATCAATTGTAATACAGGGTGTTGCAAAAGATGAATCTCCCCTGCTTACCACCATGTGGACCATGATTGGATTCCCGCTTGCCTCAATTCCGGTTCCGGTTTGGATTACTCCTCAGGGAATGCTTCCCGGGATACTGACT
>CAZFOI010000467.1:0-1797 GCA_964520605.1 uncultured Bacteroidales bacterium | reverse complement strand
AGACAATCAGGAGTATAGTTGTGTCATATGATAGTAATTCCACTTTTTTTGATGCTGACGGATTGTAAATAAATCACATTTTCATATTCAATTATTTTTTTTTGTTATATTTGTCAGACAAATAACACAAATATGATAGATCTTAAGATAACAAACCATCAGGTAACTTTGGTTGACCAGGTTGAAGATAAATTGCTTAGCTATTTCAGGGCAAAGGATATGCGTCCCGGCGATCCCATCCCTAATGAGTTAGAATTGGCTGAGGCTTTGGGTGTTGGCAGAAGTGTTCTTCGAGAGGCGCTTAGCCGCCTTCGCATGCTGGGACTTGTAGAATCGCGGCCACGGCGTGGCATGAATCTTAGTGAGCCACCAATATTCGGAGGGCTGAAACGAGTTGTGGATCCCCGGATTCTTGGTGATAAGGCTCTTTTTAATCTGCTGGGATTACGTGTTGCCCTTGAAATAGGCATATCTGGCATGATCTTTCAGAATTTAAACAGTAAGTATATCGAAGAGCTTGAGAATATTGTCGACAGGGGTGTTGTCTTTGCCAATAACGAGTATATGCCGGTTAGTGAATATGAGTTTCATGCAAAGCTTTACGAGATTACCGGGAATAAAACCATTGAAGAGTTTCAGGAGATTATCTACCCGGTAACTCATTTTCTGAAGGATAAATTTAAAGACCTTTTTGAACCCATAAACAAGGAGCTTGCCAGAAATCGTCATCTTGTTACGCACAAGGACCTGCTTCACTATATTAAACTTGGTGACAGACAGGGTTTCCAGAAAGCCATGGAATCGCATTTTGCGCCATACAGCCAATTTTTAAGTAGTCACTCAAGTCGCGGGAACATCCACTGAATTAATCTTTCTGACCTGTGAAACAAACCGTTAAAATATTACTTATAGCCTTAGCCTTCTGGTTATCCGACTCTCATGTTTCTTTCGGAAATAATAACCCGGTTCAAGGGCTGGCATCATATGATTTAACGGTACACTCTGTCCTCCCAGGCAAAGATGGCGTTCCTACCCATCCCGGTCAGGCTGGTGCATATTCAGGTTATCACAACGGCTGGTTGCTGTTGGCAGGAGGGGCCAATTTCCCGGAAGATCCACCATGGCAAGGTGGGATAAAAACCTGGAGCGATGAGATCTATCTGTTGAATGCAGGAAATCCTGATCCGGGGTGGAAGCTTGCAGCACAAAGATGGCCTAAGCCCATGGCTTACGGGCTATCCTTCAGCTTGCCCGAGGGCATATTGTGCATAGGAGGCGGCGATCATGAGCAATCTTTCAGCGAAGTGTTTCTCCTGCGTATTTCCGACGGGGAAATTTCTTTTGACACATGGCCTTCTCTGCCGGTTCCACTTGCTTATGCGGCAGGAGCGTATATCGACGGGAAAGTGTATGTTGCAGGTGGTGAAGATATCGGAAATCCTGGAGCGACCGGGATATTCATGGTACTCGACACCCGGAACAGGGAAAGAGGCTGGATGTTGCTGCCCACATGGCCTGGACCCGAAAGAGCTTTTGCTGTGGCAGCCGGACAAAGCGACGGATTTGACAACTGTTTTTATCTTTTCAGCGGAAGAGATTACGGACCAGGCAGGGATCTTGAGGTACTGACTGATGGCTATTGCTATAATCCCCGACTTAATGTCTGGAAAAAACTTGATACCCCCGGAGGCCCTGTGTTTCCTATTATGGCAGGAACGGCATCCTCCCTTGGGGGCAGCCACATTTTAATGTTTGGAGGTTCAGACGGCGGTCTGATGTATGAGGAAATCAAGCTAA
>CAZFOI010000466.1:0-1802 GCA_964520605.1 uncultured Bacteroidales bacterium | reverse complement strand
CAGAAGACAATTCAAACATGACAAGCACCCTCATTGAAGGCTGGTTTGGCAGCCACCATAACATTGCCAGAAGCAAAGAAAACCAACCAGGCATCGCCAGCGGCATGCTCTTTGAGCTTGATTTCCTGACGCCGGTCGAGGCAGCGCCACAAATTCCCGATCCCGCAATCAGGGAAATTTCAATTATATTACAGCAATTGCCATCATACATATAAGCGCGCAACAAGCAGCTTACCAGGAGAAGGAGAGCTGTACCAGCAGTAGCCAAAGTCAGAACATTGCCTTTTCGCAAAGACAAAATTGCACACAGCCAAATTCCGATCAAAGTATTAGTAAGAAAGTAAGATGAGCCATTAGAAAGGGTGAAAGCAACCATACAAAGCAATGCCCCGACCTGCCCAAGGTCCGGTAGAGTCGCCTCTGGACGAGCCCAGCGCCAAGGAACCAGGACAATAATCAAAACAACGGCAACAATCAGTGGAAGAACCGGCCAATCAAGAAATGCCCACCAACCAGGTTCCGAACTGAGAACTCTTGAATATTGCCCAAACCAACCGCCTGGCTCGCCACTATAACGGAATGCCGTTGCTAGGCCGAATATGCCAAGCTGAATCACCCAGGCCGATAAAGCCAACAATTGCAGTCTTTCAGTGCCATTTTCTTTAGCAACAGACTGCTTTAAACTATCGTATATTTTTTCAGAATCCATGATTAGTCCTTTTGCTCATAAGTAATTCTTTCGCAACGGTTCAGGTTTTGACTTCACCAGCTTCGCCCACCCCTTTACAAATCGTGCTGGTGAGATTTCAATTTTTTTCACATTATTGAGGCTCTCCTTTATCCAGATAGTCCTGAAAGGAAACTTGCATAAGCATTCTGCCAAAGTTTAAATCCATATCAGAAATGCATGCGTCACAATGAAGAAGGCGTTGTGACTGATTACCGAAAGCAACATAACCGTTGTTTTTAACCAGAGTAAAACCATCGTTGAAAAAGAAGGCTGCAAAAGAATCTTTATCTTCATTCAGCAGGTTGCGTGAAAAATTGAAATCAAACGAATCAATGCCAAGCATTGCAAGCAGAGTAGCTGCAAGATCCTGTTGCGATCCAATTCTTTCAATAGTACCCGGTCCGGAATTCAATGCGCCGCCGATGAACAGTAACGGAATATGAAACTTTTTCGGATCATACCGGGGGATATTGCCAATATAAGAAGTGCCATGATCCGCGAGAATAACGATCAAAGTATCCTTGTAAACCGGCGAGAGCTTAAGCTTTTTAACAAATTTTTCTAAAGTGCAGTCAGTATAAGCAAGCGCATTTTTATATTTTGAAGCCTTGTCTGTACCGGGAAATCTAGTTGCCCCCGGCACCAGGAAAGGCTCGTGACTACTTAGGGTTAAAATCACCTGTAAAAAAGGCTGCTGGCAACTTTGCATCTTTTTTAGCGCAAAATCAAAAACACTTTGGTCATGAACACCCCAGCTTGAGCGGGGTACATTCCCGTCATACTCATAAACGCCATAAATATGGTCAAAACCGCCGTGGTAAAGATAATTTTTCATATTATCAAACTCAATAGCGCCACCATAAAAAAAAGATGTCTTGTATCCTGCTCTTTTTAAGGTTTTAGCAAGATTCGGAAGCATTGAGGCCTTGCGAGTTGAGGATATAATCTGTGTTTTAGGTTGGGCCGGGTATCCGCTTAGGATGCCAACAAGTCCTTTGCCGGTGCGATCACCGGTTGCATATATTTTAGAGAAAAGGAGCCCTTCACGCGCAAGTCGATTGAATCCGGGAGT
>CAZFOI010000465.1:0-1810 GCA_964520605.1 uncultured Bacteroidales bacterium | reverse complement strand
TTCAGGAATTGGTGAATGTACGTATTTTTTTCTTTAGACCGGTACTGCATGACAAAGCGGGGGTGCTCAAGAGGAATAAGCTCACCGAAAAAACCATGCCGCTGATTGAACGCTTTAAGGAATGCATAATTCTGACCGCTGCCCAGGCAAAAGACCTTGTGGGTATCTGTTCCGGCAGCAATATGGGAACGGATAGAAGCTGCCATGAATTTTTCCAGCAGACCGGTAAGCTCCCTGCTGTCATAGTAATTCATATTTATTTCTTTGCCGTTTTTCCCAATGGTCACAAAGCCCAGAGGGGAGGGAGAATTGATGTAGAAATCAGCATAAAACGCCTGTGGCCCACCATAGGCCTGAATCAAATCATATATGAATACCGAAGAAGGCTCATGACTGTTAACTCCCGGTATTTTCAATCCGCATATTTCCTGCAATCGCTTGGTGTCGGTAAAGGGTATTCCTGTAAGCCCTGCTCCGTGCCTGCCCGGGTTGATGCCAAGTATCAACCGCCTTTGCTTGTGGTCATTGTAATACTTCCGGTAGAAGGCTTCTGATGCAATGAGTGCTCCCGGATTTTCCCGAAAGGGATTCATGGCCCTGATGCCGTCTGGCAGGGGGATGTGCAGATCCAAAGAGCGGTTTTGTGCAATGACTTTTTCTGCAAAGCTTAACTGAAGGCCAACAGGGCAATCAGGCGCGTGGGCACCGGGCAGAAAACCTGTCCCTGTGAGAAATTCCCCGGTTATTTCAGCTCCGGTAAACCGGAAGGTTTTCCTGAATAACACCACCCATTGCTCCGGGGATAAATGGCGGTGGTAATCCAGCCAGCTTCTGAATGATCCGTATTCCTTCTGCAGGCCCGATATCACTTTGGCATTGCTAATGGCCGCTTCAATTTTTTTGCGGTTTCTGATGATGCCCTGATCCAGCATCAGCCTGGAAATATCTTCCTCCTGAAAGCCGGCAATCTTTTTTATGGAAAACCCCTCATAGGCCCTATGGAAGTTGTCTTCTTTTTTAAGAATGGTCATCCAGCTGAGCCCGGCCTGATTGATCTCGAGTAGCAATCTTCCAAACAGGGCATCGTCTCCCACCGGGGGTATGCCATGCAGGAAGTCGTGATGCCTGCGGTGAAGATCGCCTGAAGGAAGTTGGCGGGCCATCTTGCAATATGCGTATGCTTCAGCCATAATGGGGCTATGTCCTGCTTATTGTATTTTAACCGGCTTCAGCTCTTCAAAGAAAATATCGCGGTTGGGAACCTCAAAGGCCATTCCGCTTACCTCTTGCTTGTTGTTTCCAAGAAATTGCACGGTACCAAACCCAAAAAACGCGTGGGGCTGATCCCATACAATCTCCCATACATCGTGATGCCAGTGTTTAAGACTTGCAGAGAGATCGGGTGAATGCTCAAACTCCAGCCGGAATCCATCTCCCTGAATCTTTACCATAATATGGCCGTATATGGCAGCATGATAAGTCCCTGCGCATACATCTTTGTTAAGCGTGGGGCGGGTTCCGGGCACCCTGGCGTTTTTAATGGCGGTAATGCGAGGGTCTTCCTGCTGGCGGCGATTGGCACCGGGAAGGGCCTCGGCCGCCCAGTCACGGGCTTCTATTCCAAGCATTGTTTCCAGGGTATAGTTTGTTATGGCACCAATCGGGCTCTTGATGCCGTTTGTGAGAACCACCACCCCCAGTTTCTCATCGGGAATCATGCGCACTTCGGAGATCATGCCATCGTAGCCGCCCGTATGACCTACGCTCAATCGGCCTTGGTAATCGCTCAGCCCCCATCCCAGGCCATAGG
>CAZFOI010000464.1:0-1813 GCA_964520605.1 uncultured Bacteroidales bacterium | reverse complement strand
TTCAACGGTTTTCCTCGGCACCTCAAGGTTCTTCTTTGTTTTCATTTCTATGGTTTATTCTTCTTCTTTGAAAACTACGCTAAAGCAACTTCCCACATCAGGGGTGCTGGTAACATTGATGGTGGCACCGTAATAATCCAGCACCTTTCTCACTATTGACAAGCCCAGGCCGCTGCCGGAGATATTCTTGGTTTTTTCGCTTCGAATCCTCACAAAATCCTCGAACAAACGTTCGGTGTCTTCTTTGGCCATACCTATCCCGGTGTCTTCCACATTGAGAACGATGCGGCCTTTTTCTTTTTGCAGGCTCACATCTACCCTACCCCCCTTCTTATTATATTTTATGGCATTGGATATCAGATTATTCAGAACAATTTCCATCTCCTGCCTGTCTGCCTTGATGTATACCTTGGCATGGCAGTTCAGGTAAATATCCACGTCTTTCTGAATCGACAGGGGTTGGAATGAGTCGATGCTTTGCTGGGCGAGTTCGCAAAGCAACAACTGCTCAATGTTCCGGGTTTTCTTCCCTGATTCTATGCGGGTGAAATCAAGCATGTCCAGTATCAGGTTTCGCATGCCCTGTATACGAAACAAAGACCGGTCTATCATGTCCATATAGTCAGAGATATTCTCTCCGGCCTTTTTATCCTGCATCATTCTCAGATAACCTTCAATGGCATTCAGCGGGGACTTTAGTTCATGGGAGAGCACCGAGAGGAACTGAAAGCGGATTTGCTTGCCTTCGGTCTTTAGCTTGGTGGTCATTCTCCTGAGAAACAACTGCTTGGCAATGGTTTCTATGGAAGACCTGAGTTCCTTTGGCGTAAAGGGCTTGGGAACAAAGTCATAGGCTCCTTTTCTTGTGGCCTTTACGGCAAGATCCAATGAGGCATAGGAGGTAATCATCACCACCACAATATCAATCTCCTGTTTGTTGATGAACTCAAGCACGTCTATGCCCTGAATTCCCGGCAGTTTGTTGTCGAGCAGGACGATGTCGTATTGGTTGGCCGTTAGCGCTTCTATGGCCTGCTCCCCTGTTTCCACGGTTTCTGTATCGAAGGAAAAATCTTCGTCCATAAAGGGGTAGCTTACCGTGAAGTTCTCCATTATCCTCACCACCCCGCTGCGGATACCGGGCTCATCGTCTACTACCAGCAACCTGAGTTGTCCCATGCCTTAGATCTTTAGCAATTTGTTTATTTCCCGGTGCAACTGGTCCATGCGGATGCCCTTATCCAAAAAAAGGTCTGCCTTGATCCAGTCTTTTTCTTCAGGGCTGTTTACATCGAAAATCATCCCGGTTTCAGCCGTTACGGCAGAAGCAATGATTACAGGCAATTCTTCGTAGTAATTGCGGATCTTGTGGCAAAGGATAAAACCCGTGTCCTGACGCTCCATCATCAGATCGAGTATGGCCAGGTGGAATCCACCCTTTTCAATGATGAGTTCGGCCTCTTTTTGGGTATCGGCCGTAATCACTTCGAATCCCATGTCAGTGATGGCAGAACGAAGCTGAAACAAATAGTCGGCATCGTCGTCTACAATCAGTATGGTTTTTTTCTCTTTTCTTAGCATGATCGCCTATATTGAGTGATTCATTACATTTTGCTTCATCCCTGATCGGGTTCCCCTTCTTTTATTGCTTTGCGGGGAATGGTAATATAAAAACTGCTTCCTGTTGGTCCGGCCTGGGGATCGTCATTGGATTCCACCTTCAGATTGCCTCTGTGCATTTTTACTATACCGTAAATGATGGGCAAACCAAGGCCGGTTGGCTTGCCACTTTCCTTGGTGGTAAAGAACGGTT
>CAZFOI010000463.1:0-1817 GCA_964520605.1 uncultured Bacteroidales bacterium | reverse complement strand
TTTCGTGCAGGAGTATGCTTTCCATATCCGGATCCTGCATAAGCTGCCTCGATACATAGACCAGGCCCATAAAGGAAAACGGTGCATGGGGTTTTTCCGACACCACCAACCTGAGTCCGTGGCTTCTGACGATGCCCCTGCGCACCATCCTGAGCATCAACCAGGCCACACTCAGCATCAACCTAAGTAACAAGAGGCCTACAACCACAAGGTATACAATAAGTATCCAGGCCTTCTGAGAGCCCAGGCTGGCCATGCCCTCCCCTGCCTTTTGCATGCCCGAGGAAGCCTCGATTACAAATTCAGGAAGGAGTATACCGGCATCGGAAAATCCATTGGATTGAAACATGCCCTGAATGCGGGGCAAAAGGTTCAGGCCCAATACCAGGGAAGCAACAAGAGTTGTCAGTATGTAGCCCCGGCTAAGCCCGGGATTGTTCTGGCGGCGAATCAGGGCAAAATAAAAGAATCCTGCTACCAGCATGTACACTGAGGCCCAGAACAGGCCGTTGAACAGGTTTTCCATGGCTATTGCTGTTTTTTGATTTCTTCGTCTATGAGTTTTCTGATTTCTTCCAGCTCGGAAACCGAAAGGTCTTTGTGGCTGGAGAAAAAGGATACCATCTGATGCAGGGAGTTGCCAAAGTATTTGTTCATGATGCCCGACATCATCTGGCGGGTGTAGGCGGGTTTTTCAACCAGGGGGTAATACTCATGGGCCTTGCCATATACCCGGTGTCCCACGAATCCTTTCTCTTCCAATATCCTGACTATGGTAGATACGGTGGTAATGGCCGGCCTTGGCTGGGGAAACCTTTCCAGTATGTCTTTCACAAAGGCCGATTTCAGCTCCCAGAGGATCTGCATTACCTGTTCTTCTGCTTTGGTTAGCTCTTTCATGAGGTGAATCTTTTGGTTATATCCAAACAAATACCGCGCCAAATATAACTAATTTTTTAGTTTACCAACTAATTTCTTAGTTATTTTTTGGTTGATGCTGTTTTCCCTATAATTATTTATGTTTGCAAAGCGATTATACATTAATACCAGCATACCATGCCCAACAGATTGAGCAGCGATCCGGAACTGATACAAAGCATCATTGACAAATGCGAGCTTTGTTACCTGGGAATGGCAGACCATAAGGGCCAGCCCTATGTTTTGCCTTTTAATTTCGGTTATGAGGAGGGTGTATTATACCTTCACTCTGCTCCGGCCGGAAAGAAGATGGACATATTGAAAGACAATCCAAAGGTATGCGCTGCCTTTAGTACCGACCACCAATTGTTTCACCGCCATGAACCGGTGGCATGCTCCTACGGGATGAAATACCGCAGCGTGCTCCTGCACGGGGCCATTGAATTTATTGAGGATTATGATGAAAAGGTAAGGGTGCTGAACATCATCATGCGCAAATACACCGGCAGGGATTTTACCTACAACGCCCCTGCCGTTAACAATGTATGTGTATATAAGGTAGTCCCTGCCCTGGCAGAGGCTAAAGAAAGCGGGTACTAACCCGCATCGGGCCTTCTTTTCTGAAACCAGGCGAACAGGTATTGCCAGGGCATGTAAACGGCAATGCCGATACCCGCACCCAGCAGGCCTCCCACTATGACATCACCCGGATAATGTACCCCAAGGTAAATGCGGCTGTAGGCTTTTAATGAAGCCCAAAGCAGCATCAACCACATTATGCGCGGCCAGCGCCTGCGAAGGGCAAAGCCCGTGAAAACAGCCAGCGCAAAGGAATTGGCTGCATGGGAGGATACAAAGCCATAGCGCCCCCCGCACTGGTCCCTTACAATGTGTACCAG
>CAZFOI010000462.1:0-1818 GCA_964520605.1 uncultured Bacteroidales bacterium | reverse complement strand
TCATCATCTTTCACCTTCCATCCTTTGATTTTGGGTGATTAAAAACCTCACATTCTCATATTTTTTAATATGGTTCTGACTCTTTGTAAATCGGGAAAAACCCTGATTTTTTTTCTATATGGCCATGAACAGTCATTAATTTTACCCTAATCTTTATTGCACCGAGCATATGGCCCCGGCCAGCCCATCCCGATCGGACCAGAAGGGAGACATTTCCCGCAATCGTTTAATGATCGGAGGAAGCTTTTCAATGATGAAATCGATTTCTTGGTCTGTATTGTAAGTACTGAGACTGAACCTAATTGAACCATGAGCGGCTGTAAAAGGAACTCCCATGGCACGAAGCACATGAGACGGCTCAAGAGAACCGGACGTGCAGGCAGAGCCGGATGATGCGCAGATACCCAGCTCGTTCATCATCAGTAATATAGCCTCTCCTTCAACATATTCGAAGGCGATACTGGTCGTATTGGGCAGACGCATTTCCTGGTCGCCATTGACCATGCTGTTGGGAATTCTGTTCAGCAGTTCTCTCTCCAGCCTGTCGCGAAGAGCTCTCACACGGGTATTGACTTCCTCATGACGCCCCAAAGCCAGCTGAGCAGCCTTGCCTAATCCGACAATGGATGCAACATTTTCCGTTCCCCCTCTCCGGCCTTTTTCCTGGTGACCACCCATTAGAAACGGAGAAAACTTGGTTCCCTTTCGGACATACAATGCTCCGACACCCTTTGGAGCATGCAGTTTGTGCCCTGACAAAGAAAGCATATCCACTTCGGTTTTTCCCATATTCACCGGCAATTTTCCCACAGCCTGAACAGCGTCACTATGAAATACAATGCCACGATCACGAAGTACTGGAGCAATCTCTTCAATGGGAAAAATCACACCTGACTCGTTATTGGCCCACATCACACTGACAAAGGCTGTCTCATCCGAGAGATTTTCATAAAAAAAATCCATATCCAGGCGACCCTTACGGTCCACCGGTACATAACTGACCCTGTAACCATTTTTAGCCAGGTATTCCGCCGGATTTTTAATTGCCGGATGTTCAACCCTGGTCACCATGATATGTTTTTTGTCCGGATTGGATCTCAATGCCGCCCAGATTGCCGTATTGTTGCTTTCAGTACCGCAGCTTGTAAATATTATTTCTTCAGGATGTGCGCCGATCAACCGGGCTACATGCTCCCTGGCCTCTTTCATCTTAATACCCGCCTGACCTCCCAGCACATGCATGCTCGATGGATTGCCATAACTTTCCATGAAATATGGTATCATCTCCTCCACCACTTCGGGGTCAACTTTAGTGGTGGCATTGTTATCCACATATACGATTCGCATCAGCTTACCTCCTCAACCACCAGTTCAGGGGTAACAAATTCCTGAAGCTTGTTTTCCACATAATGTTTTAATGTGACCTGAGATGCCGCACATTTTGCGCAGGTACCTCTGAGCTTTACCAGAACCTGATTGCCATCAACATCAACCAGTTCAATGTCACCTCCATCCTGTTTTAAGGCCGGCCTGATTTCCCTTTCCAGAGTCTCTTCGATCAATTTGATTTTCTGCAAATTGGTCATACCGGATTTTTCTTTCTTTTTTGGGCGTTCATTGCCCAATACCGAGTCAATAATTTCCTGTATCTGTTCATGGCACTGGCCGCAACCACCACCAGCCTTTATATAATCTGTTACATCCTCGATAGTCCTGAGATTATTTTCCCGAACGGTTCTCTCAATTTCCAGGTCAGTAACACCGAAACATTCACATACAATTTTAGCGATCAAGAACAGGACATCATTAATCTACTAA
>CAZFOI010000461.1:0-1821 GCA_964520605.1 uncultured Bacteroidales bacterium | reverse complement strand
TAACAACAGATATCATAGTAGGTTATCCGGGTGAAACAGATGAAGATTTTAATGTATTATCAGAAGGTTATGATTATTTTTTTAAGCGGATAGAAAATTAGGGGTATAGCAGAGTCGCAAAGAAGCAATTTTTTAAGTTGCATAAATGCAACTATATTCATTGTTCAGTCTTTCGCATTATCAGTGATATGGTGTGGATTTTCTAAGGAAGAATCAGTATTGGCATGCCATTTTTCTGATCACAAGAGAGTTTTGATGCTTCAATCGCCCGCATCGCCAGCAAACCTTGCCGGTTTTTACCATGCCCTGATCACGGTTTACCAACCGTTGAATGCATACCGAAAAATTATTGGCTTTTCCAGTGGTGAAAAAGGTATTACAGACCTCAAGATCATGGATATTCATTAAATCGCGCTGTTTCATGATGCGGGCAACCTGGGAAGCAACTGCCGGAGCAGGATCAATGATCGAGACACCGGGCCCGATCAATCTCCTGATTGCCGGAATGAGAAAGGGATAATGGGTGCAACCGAGCACCAATTGATCTGCACCGGCACTAATCAATGGTGATATGCAATTTTTTAAGAGATTTTCAGTTTCGGGGGTGTCCAGATTTCCGGCTTCAACAGTTTCTACGAGACCGTGTCCGATGCTTGTCAGCACTTTTACACTGTTACCGTACTGGGAAATGAGGCTTGCAAAAAGTTTACCCTGAAAAGTCGTTTGTGTGGCAATGACCCCTACAATCCCGGTTTTTGTTCTTACTGCCGCAGGCTTGACTGCCGGTTCCATTCCCACAAAGGGGATATCAGGGTATTGTTCTCTAAGGTAATGCAATGCAGCAGCAGATGCGGCATTGCAGGCAACAACGATAATCGTGGCTCCCTGATCGAGGAGAAAATCAACAATACCGACACAAAACCTTCTGATCTCTTCCATAGAGCGATAGCCATAAGGCACATGAGCCTGATCTGCCAAATAGAGAGTGCTTTCACCCGGAAGCTGGCGGACTATTTCCCGCCATACACTGAGTCCACCGACACCGGAATCAAAAATCCCGATCATTCTTTTTCCTGTATATTATTCTGATGGTTTGATCGTTTTATAGACAGGCATCCATTCATCAAAACCATGACATTTCTGCCATTGAAGCTGGCGGTGTCTCGGAATAACAATGATTTCCCGGGCCATGTTTTCCTTTAACTCGAGTCGAGCTTCAAGATCGCCCCCCGGAAGCGTCAGATAAATTGTTTCAGATCCGGCTACGCCTGCCTGCTCTGCATCCAAAGGATGCATGTTAACAACAGGCGGCGACTCAACTTTACAGACAGGTTCTGAAAAAGCTGAAAGAACTTCTGTGCCGAAAGTCAGGTCAACCAATAACATTTTTACGACATTACCCACAGGCATCAGGTCTTTTTTCAAACTTTTTGAAAATATGCCCTTTCCATTTTTTTGAAGCAGTATACGAATATTGTCAAAGGGGTAGTCTTCCTGCTTCAACCATGCAAAAAAAGGATGCCGGATAAAAGTCAACTTTTCATCTTCATTCCCTGAGCTTGACCCTCCGGAAATCAATTCTGCTATCCTGGCGAGAATTTCTGCGGAAGGTTTGGGGTCATTACCCGGAATGCCAAGGCCATAAACTCTCCGGGGGTGTGAACCTTGGCTGTGCTGGTGGATCGGCATCCCTCCCCGGTGTATCGGATAAGCATACCGGAGCCTTCCTTCCTGATTGATAAAACTTCCTCCGCTTTCGAAAACCGTTTGTGACGGAATAAACATACCAGCACGATAAACGGTCGGCGATGGCAAATAATC
>CAZFOI010000460.1:0-1825 GCA_964520605.1 uncultured Bacteroidales bacterium | reverse complement strand
ATCCTCTTGCGCCCATTGCCGGGCTATTTCGGGCTGGCGCCGGCGATCTAGGGTATTGAGAAAATCCGGTCTTGATTCCTGCATCCAGAGCGGCCATCTCAAGATGGTATCTTTGCTCTTTTTACTCCTGGGTGCAATAATCGAGAAAAACGGTATGCCGAAGGATTTGATGTTGACCAGCATCAGCATAAAGGCGACCATGGCCAGGGCTATCCCGTAAAAGCCAAGCAAGGCTCCGGCGATAATATAATAAAACCTGGTCAGCCTGACACCGAAAGCCAAACTGTAATTGGGGATGGCAAAATTGCTTAAGCCCGTTACCGCCACAATAATAATGAGAACGGGGCTGACAATATTGGCGGTGACCGCCGCTTCGCCGAGAATCAGGGCTCCAATGATCCCCAAAGTATTGCCGATGATTCCGGGAATCCGGATGCCTGCTTCCCGGATCAGTTCAAAACCCAATTCCATAAGCAGGATCTCCACCAGAGTCGGAAACGGAACATTTTCCTTGGCTTGGGCAATGGCAATCAGCAAATCGGTGGGAATCATTTCCCGGTGAAAGGTAGTAAGCGCGATATACAATCCCGGCAGCATGGAGGCGGCCAGAAAGGAAAAGAAGCGGATAAACCTCAGACCGGAAGTATACTGCCATTTCAGGGCGGCATCCTCGGGTGAATGCATGAAAGCATTCATGGTAACCGGAACAATCATGGCAAAAGGAGACCCGTCCACAATCAAGGCCACGCGTCCCTCCACGATGTGGGAAGCCGTCCGGTCAGGCCGTTATGTACTTAAAATTGTAGGAATTATGGTGTAAGGGTTATCTTCAATCAACTCTTCCAGCATTCCGGCGCTTACAAGAAAATCCGTCTTGATGTTGTTCAAACGCCGTCTCACTTCCTTGACCAGGGCCGGATTGACGACGTCTTTCAGGTAGATCATGCCAACCGTCGTACTGGTTTTTTCCCCTATTTCAAAAAATTCGGTGATCAGGCTGCTGCTCCTGATAATTCTCCTGATCAGGGAAACGCTGGTTCTTAAGTTTTCGCTGAAGGCTTCCTGCGGGCCTTTGACTATCCCTTCCGTCTTCGGGGCTTCGATCCCCCGCTTTTCAAAACCGATGGATTCACAGGCGACAAAATAGTCCAAACCGTCGATATAGAGGGCCGTATTTCCTTTTAAGATCTCAGCCGCAATCTTTTTGAAGCTGTTCAGATTTTTAGTATCGTTGGTTTGGATAATGCTCTCTAATTCATGGAAAAGCTGGTTTACTTCCGGAGTTTGAAAACTTTGTTCATTAAATAAAGGCCTGAGTATGTAGTCATTAATGATGTGTTTATCAGCCATACCATCCAGGTAGGCGATAAAGGCCCGCTTGTGGCGTCCGAGTTTGAACTCTCGCAGAATCAGGTCCTTATTCTCGGGAACACCGAATAGTTTCTCAATGGTCTTCTTGTTTCTGTCCAAGTCGGATTTAACCTGATCGCTGTCATCGGTCCGGTTGGAGCGCACCTGGCCTGCAGACAGAGGTTTTTTGGTCATTCTCCTTCTTGCTTTGCCAGGTACCCGTTCTTGCTCTGTCTCTTTTGTTGGTACGTCTTCCGGTTTTTGACCATTTTGGCTACTATTGTTATTTTGCTTTCTGTTTAGCGTATATGTTCTCCGCGATTGACCGTCTTGGTTCCGACCTGCTTGAGTATTGGCATCCTGCCCTAAGTTCTGCTCCTGCCCATTATGGTCTTCATTATTGCCTGCCTGGATACTCAGGACATCCGGTTGTCCGGCGTCTTGTCCCTCAGACATTTCCTGGAGGGTAAATTTT
>CAZFOI010000459.1:0-1827 GCA_964520605.1 uncultured Bacteroidales bacterium | reverse complement strand
CCCCGCATATGCTGCCCATGGCAACTTTTTTTGCCTTAACTTCAATTATGGCTCCGGTGTAATAATTCAGCCCACGGGCAAGGGTCAGATCCAGCTCCACCTCACACAAACCCTCGGAAGCCTCAATTAAAGCAAAGACTTCCCTGAGCTCCTCAACTCCTTTAAGTCCGGTTTCTGATTGGGCAAGCAAATCCCTCAAAACCGACAGTTTGTCGGAATTGGTGCCACTGAGTTCCATAACAGGACGCAGTTTCTCTATGGCTTCCTGGCTCAGGCCACGCAGGGCCAGTTCCTCATTCACCTTTTCCAAGCCAATTTTGTCCATCTTGTCAATGGCCACTGTAATGTCGGTAAGCTTGTCGGGATGGCCTACATATTCTGCCAGACCGGCAAGGACTTTACGGTTGTTAAGTTTCACCACCACAGCAACCTTCAGGCGATGAAACACCTCTGAAATGATCTGAATGAATTCAAGCTCATTGGTAAGGCTGTCTGAGCCAATTACATCCACATCGCATTGAAAAAACTCCCGGTAACGTCCCTTCTGGGGTCTGTCGGCACGCCATACAGGCTGAATCTGGTAGCGCTTAAAGGGAAATACAATGTCGTTTTGGTACTGAACCACATAACGGGCAAAAGGAACGGTAAGGTCATAGCGCAGCGCTTTCTCACTTATCTGAGAGGCTAGTTTCTGGGCATCCCTGTTTTCCCATGCAGAAGCATCCGCTGAGGCGGCAAAATCACCTGAATTCAGGATGCGGAATATCAGCCGGTCGCCTTCTTCCCCATATTTGCCCATCAGGGTCTGGAGGTTTTCCATGGCCGGGGTCTCAATGGGCATGAATCCGTGCAGACGGAAAACAGCCTTGATGTGATCAAAAATATATTCCCGCCGGGCTACCTCAAGCGGGTTAAAATCTCTAGTTCCTTTAGGAATACCGGGTTTTTCCCTGCCCATAATCAATAGCGTTTAATTAAGGCACAAAAATATGCTTTTTTTCCAAGCCTGCCATCCCGGGCCCCGATTTGCTCAGCCCTTGATCACAGCCAGGGGCTCGAGCCGGGTGAGGACATCAACCAGGTCCTTCTGGTAATCCATAACCTGGTGAATGTCCTTATAGGCGCTGGCGGCTTCCTCAAGGTCTGACTGGCTCCGTATGGAATGAAGAATGCCACGGGCATCGAGCTTCTCTTTTTCCTGCTTCAGGTTCAGGCTGCGTATGGCCTGCTTGCGTCCCATAACCCGGCCTGCTCCATGGGAACAACTCTGAAAGCTTTCCGGTTTGCCTTTGCCTCTTACGATAAAACTCGGGGCTCCCTGGCTGCCGGGAATAATGCCAATGGTTTCGGTTGATGCTTTGGTAGCCCCTTTGCGGTGTACCATTACACTCTCCCCATAATGTGTTTCAATGGCTGCATAATTATGGGCGATGTTGATCATGGGCGCATGGCCAAAACCTCCCCTGGCAAAATCGGACAAGACCTCCAGTGTCCTTTGCATCATGAGCTTTCGATTGGCAAAGGCAAAATCAATGCAGTAATTCATCTCCCTTATATATTGCTCCCCTTCTGCACCATGAAGCGGCAACCAGGCAAGTTGTTGTTTTACCAGGTGCTCCTGCCCCTGACTGCCGGTCCATACGCCTGCCAGTCGATTGTAATGATCAGCCACCTGCTTGCCAATATTGCGGCTTCCCGAATGAATCATGCCCCACATCCTGCCATCCGACCCCTTTTGTAACTCAATAAAATGGTTCCCGCCTCCAAGGGTACCCAACTGCCTCAGGGCGCTCTGATATTCCCGGGCAGCCACCGGAAGTGCAGTAT
>CAZFOI010000458.1:0-1831 GCA_964520605.1 uncultured Bacteroidales bacterium | reverse complement strand
GCCAATGGCAATCATAAACACGGAGACAATACTGATTGGGTTCATTATTTGGATGTTGATTGGGTTAATTATTTGTGGCTTGTTTTGATTGTTTTGACAAATATAGCAAAGGATTGCCTGATTGTTTTGCCCCCTGGCCGTTATAATATAGTCAGGCAACTGACATATTTTTGTTATATTGCAGTCTGAATCATTATTTATAGTGTTTGTTATGTATGGGTTTGGGTGTAGGTTTCCGGGATTATTCTTTGCAGTATGTTTGCTTGCTGCGGGTGGTTTGGTGTTTGCAGGTGGTGCTTCTCAGCCTGAGATGCAGGGCTATAAGCGCATTGCCGCCCCCAAGGGGGTGCTGGGACCTGATGGGCTGGCCCTGAGCCATGTGTTTGTGCCCCTTTCCGATGCCGGCGGGTTTGTTTTGCTGGGGCATTCGGATTTCCAGAACCTCTTGTTAAAGGTAGAGGGCAAGGAAATTACCCCCCATGCCATGGTCTTAACCGAGCAGTTATTTACCGGTGATTATTTCAGGGTTGATGCTTTCTTTGAAAAGATGCTGCTGCCCCCGGGGGTTGTAGACCAGCATGAATCCCCCCTTTCCTGGGTGCTGGTGCCTGTGAACCTGGGGCGGGAGCATTACCGGGTGATCTTAAAAGAATACACGGCTGGCCTGTATGAAATAGACCAGACCCGCTACTATGTGCGCTTTCGCTCCTTTGCCGGGCACAGAAGATATAGCGGAGAGCATGGCGTGCTTTCGGTTGGGGCCAATGCCCGCCAATCCCGTTTCTACCTTCAGCCCTGGTAGAATTCTTACTATCTTTGCAGTCAGTTGTTGGGAAGCCTGCATGGTCCATGCAATGAATCCCACTTTGGGGCGTTACTTCATAAACCCGGATTAACTACTGGCCATTGTTATGAAAAGACTGCTGTATTTTGGTTTGATGTTTTCCCTAAGCCTGTTTCTAGTCGGATGCTCCGTGCTTACCCCCTTGCAACGAAGCAAATTCCTTACCCTTAACCATTTGATAGACTCAGCCAAGTATGCCGAGGCCAAGGACATGGTAGAAGACATGATCCTGGACAAAGAAGCATCCAAATGGCCCCGCACCTGGTATATGCGCGGACACCTGGCCCATACGGCCTACCGGGACGGCATTACCCGCAACGACCGCCGCCGCTCTGAGCTCTACCCCGATCAGCTTTACCTGGCCTATGAATCCTATGAAAAGGCCCTGGAGCTTGACAAAACAAGCCGCACCGAAAGACAGTTGATTCCCAGGTACATACAAATGGCCAATGACTTCCAGCGCTTGGGCGAGCGGCAGTTCAATGCCGGGCGCTTCCGTGAGGCCCTCAGGGCCTATGAGCAGGCCATCAGCATCACCCAAAAACCATTTCTGGCCGTTCAGGCCAATCAGGAATTGCTATACAATACAGCCGTTGCAGCCACCAAAAGCAATGCCTGGGACAAGGCCATCGGCTATCTGAGCCCCTTGCATGAGAGCAACTTCTCGGTAAACGCCACCCATTTGCTAAAAGATGCCTACCTGCAGACAAACCAGCCTGATAGAGCCATTGAGGTACTGCGCGAGGGCATCGAGGCCCATGAAGAAAACCAGGTGCTGGTGCTGCTGCTGGCAGAGCTGCAGGCCAACCAGGGCAACCCAAGGGGTGCCATCCGTACCCTGGAGCAGGCCATTGCCAGAGATCCCGAGAACCCCGTTTACCATAACTCCATAGGGCTGATCCACCTGAAAAACGCCGCCTTCAACGAAGCCATACTGGCCTATTTCAGGGCCTATGAGCTGGATCCCAAGAACCCTGCCGTTCACGT
>CAZFOI010000457.1:0-1832 GCA_964520605.1 uncultured Bacteroidales bacterium | reverse complement strand
ATGGGCTACTTTTAATACAAATAACAATTTCCAGACAGGACGGGGATATCTGATGGCTTACGAAGCCACGGAAACCCGTTTGTTTGCCGGGGATCTAAATGTAATGCCTATTGAAGCGACCCTGACCAGGACTGGAACAGAATCCTATGCCGGTTGGAATTTTCTGGGCAACCCCTATTCCAGTGCCCTTACCTGGGGAACAGGATGGACTTTGGGCAATGTTGCCGGACAGGCCAAGATATGGAACCAAGGGGCATCCAGTTATGCTGATCTTGACGCCGGGGATCCTATCCCTGCAATGAATGGATTCTTTGTTTATCTAGCCAGCGGTTCATCTCAGTCCTTAACCATTCCCGCTGCAGCCAGGACACACAACGCCCAGGCCTGGTACAAGGAAAACGAAAATAGAAATCGCGTAAAACTGATTGCCCGCGATAGCGAGCGCAAGACATTCCAGGAAAGCATCGTAAGGTTTAATCCCGAGGCAAGCCCCGGCTTCGACCTGAAATATGATGCCTATTTCATGGCAGGTTATGCTCCCATGCTGTACTCCCATACATCTGATGGCATGCTCTCTACCAACACCCTGCCCGAGCTTACCAATAACCTGGTGGTTCCCATGGGCTTTGTGAAGAACAATGCCAATGAGTTTGTTATTGAGCTTACAGAGACCATCAACAACGACCGCCTTACCATCTGGCTGCATGACCGCAAGACAGACATCACCCAAAACCTGACCCAGAACCGCGAGTACAGCTTCACTTCCCAGCAGGGAGATGATCCGCAGCGCTTCGAGCTCCGCTTTACCAAAGACGTTACCAATGTTGGTGACATTGAGCAGGGCAATATGGGCAATGCCTGGATGTACGACAATGCACTCTATGTACACAGCGTACACGAGAACACCCGCGTGGAACTTTACGATATCAGCGGACGCAAAATCAACAGCTTTGTTTCAGGTATCGGACAGCAGGCTTACCCGGTAGATCTCCCGGCAGGTATTTATACCGTAAGGATGACAGCCGCCGGTGCAGTTAAGTCAGTTAAGGTTGTGGTAAGATAAAAGAAGTAGAACAAAAAAAACATTTCATATGAAGCGCATTATATTAAAAATATCTTTGGTTCTCGCTCTTTTACTTGGTGCAACCCATTTTGCCGGCAGTCAGCCACCGCCCCCGCCCGGAAGCCATGGCTCTGGTGATAACCAGCCCGCCCCCGCACCCGTTGGCGGAGGAGCCGCCATACTGCTACTGATGGCCGGAGCCTATGGAGCTGCCAGGGCATACAACAAAAGAACCCGTATTCGGGAGTAATCCAAGTCAGAATAATTCATACGAAAAGCCACCCCTGTTTTGGGGTGGTTTTTTTTTGGTAAAATGTGGAAAAGTAAAATAATATTACTATATTGCAATAGAATTGTTGGTAAAAGTGTAAAATAAGTATACATACGTAATTCTGCAAAAAGTACTTAGGTTTTTAACCAAACACCCTATTCAAAATGGACGGCAGGCTATTGCATTCAGGTTTCAGGCTTGTTTTTGCGCTGCTTATTGGCCTGATTATTTTACACGCTCAGGCAAGTGCGCAGATTACGGCACCCTCCCTTCCTACCCAGGGTACTGGTGACAATTATGATCCTGCCCTGGTGGCATCCCTTAGGATTACACATAATGATACGGAGATTATATCCGGAAGCATTTTTGAGGCTGTAATTAAAGCCATCCACCCATCAGGCCAGCTGGCAAGCGGGTTCAGCAAGCCTGCCGATCTGTTGATTTATACAGCGGTTGCAAATCCCGAATTGGTTTTTGAAACGCAGACCCCCGCTTTCT
>CAZFOI010000456.1:0-1833 GCA_964520605.1 uncultured Bacteroidales bacterium | reverse complement strand
GGGAGTCTGCCGTGGGATCTATGCCAACATAGGCGGTGGTCATTTCTTTAAGCAGTTGTTCTTCCGTCCCTGGCATCATGTCGTGAATCATGCCACGCCACCTTAGTTCTTCGATAAAATTCATCAGAGGATATTTTGGATTATAAATGGTTTCAATGCTGTTTCAAAATTAGTCACTATGACCGAATAATCCGGTTGTTGCTCAATAAAAATGCCTAATTTTGATTGAGCAGCAGGCATTAAAACATCCAGAACATGATCCTTGTTACCGGAGGAAGCGGATTGGTGGGATCCCATCTGCTTTATGAACTTTGCAAAAATGGAGAAAAAGTAAGGGCCATCCGCAGAAATGCCTCACGGCTTGATTTGCTGGAAAAACTCTTCGAATGGTATGACCCCCTGAATGGTCCGGGATATTTTCAGGGCATAGATTGGGTAGAAGCCGATCTTGATGATATATCAAGTCTTGGGGATGCCCTGGATGGTATCAGCAGGGTGTATCACTGTGCGGCCATGGTGTCTTTTCTTCCTCAGGACCGTGCCATGATGATGAAGGTGAATGTAAGCGGAACCGCAAATCTTGTTAATCTTGCCCTTCAAAAGGGTATTGAAAAGTTTTGCCATTGCAGCAGTGTGGCTGCCATTGGAAAACCGGAAAGGGGCAACAAAATTGACGAATCACTGGTCTGGAAGACGTCTGCGGCCAACTCCTGGTATGCAATCAGCAAATACGGGGCAGAACGGGAAGTCTGGAGGGCATCGGAAGAGGGCCTCAATGTAGTAATCGCAAACCCGACTGTTGTTATTGGTCCGGGAGATCCCGCCCGCTCCAGTGCGCAACTATATCTTTCCGTAAAAAACGGCCTGAAGTTTTATACCAGTGGGGTAACGGGGTTTGTAGACGCAAGGGATGTTGCCTCCGCCATGGTGCAACTGATGGATAGCGAGATCAGCAGCCAGCGTTTTATTGTTAATTCGGAGAATCTTCCCTATCGCAAAGTGTTTGAATATTTTGCCGCTTATGCCGGAACCCCGCCTCCCAGATACAGGGCCGGCAAGTTCCTCAGCGAGGCTGCCTGGAGGCTGGAATGGATAAGGACATTTTTTACAGGACAGAAACCCCTGATTACCAGGGAAACCGCCCGAAATGCAAACACCAGAAGGTATTTCAGCAATGAGCGAATCGCAAAGGCACTTGGGATAAGATTCAGGAGCGTGGAGGAGGCAGCAGCCAATACCGCGGCATTTTATCAGAAACACCCCGTGTTTCTATCCCACGACTTCCGCATGTAGGCCAGCCTTCAACATCAACACAAACATAAAGAAACATAATCTCCGGCTCTCAGCGGCTTTATGAACGGCTGCGTCCCGGCTGATGCATCAGTTTGCGGGTGAGCATTACCAGCAAATACAGAGCAGAAAGGAATAAGCTCAGCCTGCCCAGGAAATTTCCCCGCCTGCTGTAAAAACTGAGTTCATGGTTTTGGTTGATGTTGGCAGATATGGCCGTAGCCTCCCACCACTGAGTTTTTTGAATAACCCTTCCCCTTTGGTCAATAAAGGATGAAATGCCGGTGCTGGCAGCCCTGGCAATGCTTCGTCTGTGCTCTATGGCACGAAGTCTGGCATATTGGGCATGCTGGCGATGGCCCGGTGTCTTTCGCCACCAGCCGTCATTGGTGATGATGAAGATCAGCGATGCGCCGTTGAGCATAAACCCCCGCATAAACTCTCCATAGATGGATTCATAGCAAACGGCCGGGGCTATTCCGGTCTGGCCGGATGCAGTGAACACCGTGCGCTCTTTTTGGGTTCCCAGACTTCCGGATATGC
>CAZFOI010000455.1:1374-1839 GCA_964520605.1 uncultured Bacteroidales bacterium | reverse complement strand
ACAGAGATGGTATCTCCCTTTTGGGTTTCCATATCAAATACCCACAATTCTGTTTCATTGGGGTCTTCTTCTCCCGGCATCTGATACTTATAACTTTCCAGTTCAGGCCTGGGGTTATTCAGGGAGTTGATAACCCACAGAAAACGAATGTCGCGGCTGTCATAGCGCGTAAGGGCAAATTTGCGGGAATCCGGAGACCAGACAATATTGGCTCCCCTGCGTTTTTTGGATTCTTCTTCAATTTTCTTTTTGCTGTCGTTCGGACCGGGAGTGTACCCGCCCCCAAAGGCATAGTACTGAATACCTTCCGTAGTAAGCTGATGTTCCACGATGGTGGTATCTTCTTCCTTCTTAAGGGCTTTCAGATAATCTTCCTTGCTCATCCAGAACAGGTTGTAGTCCCTTGCGAAAACCACGTAGGTACTGTCTGGCGAAACACTTGCCCAGGTTTTCGGGGTGTCTTTT
>CAZFOI010000455.1:0-1364 GCA_964520605.1 uncultured Bacteroidales bacterium | reverse complement strand
CCGTGTTTTCATACAAACGACCGGTCTCAATGTCATACTCCAGGTGAAAAACTTTCTTTTTGGGCTTCTCTGTTGATGCTGCTGCACGGGCACGCGCATTGTTACCGCTTACCGTATCCTTCTTTTCCTCCTTTTTTTCTTCGTCCTGGGTGCTGGTTACATCGAACTGGAAAAAGCGGTCGTTTCTGACAAATTTCGGCCTAATGGGAGGGAGGTTCTGATGATCGTAAGGGTCTTTTGTGATAAGGGTCAGCTGGGTAGCCATGTTGTGGTTGTCGAACAGGGGCGTCTTGGTTTTCTTATCAAGGTCTACCAGATAATAAAACGTCCCATCGGAGGTGCGGTAGGAGTACCAGAATTTGTCTCCTGTCTCAAGCCAGTTCGGATTAACGGTGGTGCTGAAAACCATCCGCCTTACTTTCTCTGGCGAAAATCGTTCGGCAAGCCTGTAGTTGGCATTGCTAACGGGTTGATTCTGCGCCATGGCAGGCGCAACTGCCAACAACAGTGTCAGCAGCTTGACAGTAAGCAGTTTGTAAAGCTTCATGAATAAATTATTGGAAAAAGGTGATTGGATTAAATTCTTCTGCCAAATTATGTCGATTTATCGAATCTACCAAAAAAAATCAATAATACTGTAATAACCAGGCAAGTGACCGATTCAGTTCACGCTCTGTATCCAGCATTTCATCTATTCCCTGATAGAAAAAGGAAAGTTCCTGGAAATAATCTACCAGGCTGATATGCCCTGTTTCGAGGGCTTTGCGCAACTCACGGGTATGATCTGCCCGCTCCAGAGTGGATCGATAAAAGGCAAGCGTGTTTTCCAGTGATGCCGCCCTTTGATATTCGGTCTTTAATTTCTGTGTAAACTGCAGCTGTTCGTCTTCCTGACGTATCTCTGCGGCAATGGATTGCAATTGTGACTGCTTCACCACATGCCTGCGTTCCCAAAGGGGGATGCTCAGCCCGACCACCACTCCCTGAAATTGCTCATGGGTGAGTGCTTCGCTTACATATCCCGCCGAAATACCTGGAAGGTTCAGGGATTTATTGAGCTGCACCTCGCGGAGCATCACCTGCTTTTCCTGATCTAGCCAGATTAGCCCGGGATTGTTCCGGGAAGCTGTCTCAACGAACAATGCGGCATCGGCAGGCAGGCCAGGGGTGAAATAGGTATCCAGGTTCACTTCGATGGCTTCTCCTCCGTTTAATCGTTGCAATTCGCCCATTAATGCCTGACGTTCCAATTCTGTTAAACTTAATTGCTTGCTTAAGCGGGCAAGTTCCAACTGCGCCTTATTGTACTCCAGCAGGCCGGCTTCCCCTTTATCGAACATATTGGCATAGGCGTGGGCGATGCT
>CAZFOI010000454.1:0-1841 GCA_964520605.1 uncultured Bacteroidales bacterium | reverse complement strand
GGTTGATGCTTTGTCCCGCATGGTGTAAAAGTACCTGCTGACGAATCCAGCTATCGATGTACCGACGAATAATTTCAGCACTGTCTGCAGCAGAAATACCCCGGGGAACAATCCCTGTAATATCAGAGCGATAAAGCCTGGCCTGATAGGCTCTGGCTATAAGCGGATCATCCTTGCGCCTGGCATCCCGTGAACAGGAACCCAGAACCATAGCCGTCAGAATGACTGCAACCCATGGCTGTAACCACTTACTGGAGAATCTTTTTGCAGATGCGTTTATTTCCATTGCTGAAATGGTTTTCTTTGCTTTCAGGGTTTGATGTTTTTCAGCAACTCCCTGTTTACGATTATATCGTAACGATTCCGTAATGATTCAACCCACTGTCTTTCGAGATAATTCTGATAATCAGCGATAACCTGTCCTCGAATATCCCCAAGTCTGGTATAGCCTGCAGGCCTTATATTCAGCACATGGGCCACAATCCAGGTATTATCCTGCTGAATGGGTCGTGAAACGCCACGCTTCCACGGAACAATATCTGCCATGCCACCCTGTCCTTTCTCAATATTCATTGAGCGGGCAGAAATCAACCCCGCACCTGAAGCATTCAGGACGTCAACAATGGCCGCCTCATCCGCGCCCCTGCGGGCCATTCTGGCAATTTGCCGGCGGGCAGCGGTAGCCGGCCGTTTTTCTGAAAACCGGAAAACGGCAAGATCCATGCGATCGTCTGAACGGTATGCCTCTCTGTTTTCCATATAGAAGGTCCTCAGGCCCAGTGTATCCTCTATGGCCCTTGACCAGATCATGCGATCCGTTATCTCAAACAGCAAAATACCATCATGGTATTCCTGCATAATGGCCCGGAATTCGGGATACCGGCTTTCAAGCATTTCATCCTCATGGGCAATCAGTTTTTCACTTACAAACTGATCGTACATATGCATTACCCATGCCTTTATTTCAATGGGCTGACGCCTGGCCTGTTTGTTGTAAAGGTATTCTGCAAAATCCTGTTGGGAAAATGTGTATTGGTCGAAAGAAAACAGCGTCTTTTCAAGTTTGGCAGCACTGGAAAGCTTCCAGGATGCTTCAAATACTGAGTTATCCACCACACCGATAATCTCATTAAGGGCTTCTGTGTTGTCAGCAAACTGATAATCAATCTTCAGCCTGTCTATCACGGCCTGGCGGCTCAGTTGCGCCCTGCCATCACGGGAAACCCTGCTGCGAATATCCCCCAGTAGTGATTCCAGGGTTTGAATGGAAAGCCGCTCCCGGAGTTGAATGATATGCCAGCCAAAAAGAGATCGCAACGGACGGGAAAAGTCACCGGGTTCGCGCAATTCATGCAAGGCTTCAATAAACTCCGGAACCATCCGGTTTGAAGTAAAAGAGGGTAGCAATCCACCGTTCCCACTACTGGCATAATCCTCCGAATATTCACGAACAAGGGTTTCAAAGTCTTCGCCTGAGACCAGTTTCTCATAAATATCCTGCATTCTCCTGCCTGCAGCTTCAATATCGCGGGCATCCATCTCGGGGGGTGTCAGCAGCATGATATGCGCCACGCGGGCAGTACCCATGGCCGGCAAACGATTGGTAACCTTTATAAGATGGTAGCCAAAAGCCGTACGTACGGGCATGGTTACCATACCATCCATGGCATTGTAAGCAGCAGATTCGAAAGGATACACCATGTTGAAAACCGTAAAGAAGCCCAGATCGCCACCATTGCCCGGACGTGCCGGCATGGTCTGGGTGGCTTCTGCATCCCTAGCTGAAGGATCATCCGAATACAACCTGGCCATCTCTTCAAATGATGCCCCCTCAAGAATCC
>CAZFOI010000453.1:0-1844 GCA_964520605.1 uncultured Bacteroidales bacterium | reverse complement strand
GATGGGTACAAAAGCCCGTAATCAGGCTGCTCACTGCGGGTTCTCAAAGCATGATAAGTGGAAGCAGGGTTGAAGTCACAGAAAAAATAGACGGGGGACAGAAGTTGGAGCGAAGCTGGCTCATACAGGGAAAAGGGCAGGTAACCGTAAAGGCAGGTTCTGAATCAGCCGGATTCTCGGAGAAAAGCCTGGGATTGTAAAAAAGCAAAACACTTAGGAAATGAAAAATTCTTCAACATATTTGTCTCTGATTATTGCAGTGGTTTTGTTTGCCACTCAGACAATCTCCATAAACGCACAATCGGCCGACATGCTTTTTAAAGCCTCCGGCACACCTGTCAATCCCAAAGTGCAGGTAAGCTGGAACCGTTATTATACCAATGACGGATTGGAAGAAATTGCCCGAAAAATTGTCAGGGCATATCCTGATCTGGCATCTCTTGAGTCGATAGGGAAAAGCTATGAAGGCAGGGATATTTATTTGTTAACCATCACAAATAAAAAAAACAAACCCCATACCTTGAAACCAGGATTCTGGATTGATGGGAATATTCACGCCAATGAAATTCAGGGCAGTGAGATTGCCTTGTATACCGCCTGGTATCTTACCGAGAAATACGGAAACAATGCCTTCATCACCGAACTTCTGGACGATAAAGTGTTCTATATTGCCCCCACCATCAACCCGGATGGAAGGGAAAACTATATGAAGCAGCCAAATACCGTCAGCTCGCCCCGAAGTGGCACCAGGCCACTTGACGATGACGGAGATGGCGAAGTGGATGAGGACGGCTTTGACGACCTGAACCAGGATGGCCATATTACCCAGATGCGCAGAAGAAACCCCTTCGGGCAATTCAGGGAAAGCCCGGTTGATCCCCGAATGCTCATTCCTGTTAAACCCGGTGAATTCGGTGAATGGGAACTGCTGGGTTTTGAAGGCATAGACCGCGATGGAGATGGAAGGGTAAACGAAGACCGAACAGGAAGTTACGACCCAAACAGGGATTGGGGATGGAACTGGCAGCCCGATTATGTTCAAAGGGGTGCTTATATTTATCCTTTTGCACTGCCGGAGAATCGGGCCGTAAGGGACTTCGTTATGGCCCATCCCAACATTGCCGGTGCACAAACCTATCACAATACCGGAGGCATGATTCTAAGGGGTCCCGGAACCCGGGAAGATGAACAACTGTATTCGCGGCAAGACCGTATGGTATATGATGCCATTGGCGAATTGGGCGACAAACTGCTTCCGGGCTATCGCTATATGGTTCTTTTTGAAGACTTATATACGGTGTATGGCGGTCAGATAGACTGGTTTCATTTCGGAAGGGGCATTTTTACTTTTACCAACGAACTTTTCACCAACTATATGTACTTCTACGAGACCTACAACAACCGTGAGGAGTCCCAGCTGGCGCCTTATCTGTTTGATCGTTACCTGCTGTTTCAGGATGCTTTCGTAGCATGGGAAGACTATAACCATCCACAATTCGGACCCATTCAGATTGGCGGCATGAAGAAAAACTTCGGAAGGGTACATCCCGGATTTATGATTGAGCAGGATGCCCACAGAAACATGGCCTTTACCCTGCATCACGCCTGGCATACACCAAAACTTGAGATTACCGAACTCTCGGTGAACAACCTTGGTGGAGGCCTGCATGAAGTGATTGCCGTGGTAACCAACACCAGGCTCATCCCCACACACTCTGGTATAGACCTTAGATATCGTATTGAAAGGCCCAATTATATAATGCTTGAAGGCGCACAGGTTTTGGCCGGAATGATTGTGGAAAACCGCGACCTTAATGTGGTTAGTGAACAAAAAAACAATCCGG
>CAZFOI010000452.1:0-1853 GCA_964520605.1 uncultured Bacteroidales bacterium | reverse complement strand
TATGAGGGTTTGAGCCTGAGAATCTTCCCCTGTGCTCGGTAATGATGTATGGGACGCCGTACTGCTTTTTTATAATGGATGCCAGGGCACCTCCCCAGACGGAACTATGGGCTAAAATGATATCCGGAATACCCTGCTCTTTTTCCCATATTTCGTAAGCATTAAGACCTTGTTTGATCCAGCGCCTGGTGTTGGCTTTGTCCATGCCGGGGATTACACGGGTGTAGCGATGGTATTCCAGACATGGGCCGTTTGCCCTGAACCCGCTTTTGGGAAGCCGGATCCAGTCTTGCAAGCCATGCCTGCCCATGCTGGTGTTGTGAATGGCCAGTATGCCTGTATCGATTCCTGATCTAGCCAGGGCCAGGCTGTGGTCGGCAAAAAAGTCTCCTCCGCGGGGAGGATACCATGAAGGAATTACCAGCAGTCTGAGTTTGTTATGTGTCATGAATCCTGGGAATTTGCCCCATCTGTGGATGCTGGCCTGATTCTGGCAAGACTAAGATACCAGAAAAGATTGTATCCCACAACCAGGGTGCTTACAGCAGAAAACAATATCAGGGCAGTTTCCACGCTATTGAGCATCATGCCTGCAAGCAGGGCAATAAATCTCAGTATGAGATAAATGGCATCTATGATCATGGCCTTTTTTTGCCTGAAGTAAAGTTCAGGAATAAAGGAAAGCGGACCGGCCACAAAAACCATTAGCAAATAGGGACAAAGATACCTAAGGTAACGGCCTGCTTCTTCAAAGTCAGGACCAAACAACCAGGAAAACAACACGGGTGCCCAAAGCCAGAGAAGGGCAACAGGTACTACCGCCAGGGCAAACAGCCGGATGGCTAAAGATTTCAATGGCTTGTAAACGGCGATGCCCTTGTGATGGCTCTCGATGATTCGTTGAGAAACTACCTGCAATGATGCCTGTGAGAACAGGCTGATGGGCCTGAAAACAAAGGTGTAGGCAAAGGCGTACAGCCCGGCGGTGCCGGCCCCGAATCCCATGGTAATCATAAAGACGGGCAGGCTTCCGGACAGGTTGTTGGTAAGGCTCAATGGCATATTGAAACGGGGATACCCGGAATATGTGCCGGCCAGCTTGCTGATACCCGTCCTCAGGGTGCTGCGGTCAAGGCCCTGAAACAATCTCCTTATGCCCAGAAGTGCATGCAGGGTGGCGTAAACCTGGGCCATGATCTGCCCCAGTACCAGACCATTGAAGGGCACAGAGAGAAAGCCCAAACCGGTTCGGGCAGTATTTAACGTAAGGCTTTGTCCCAGGGTAACCCGGGCCATCAATCCAAAGCGTTTGCCGCGATTGGCCATAAACAGCGAAGCCTGAAAAAGGCCATGCAACAACAGGCTTAACGGCATCAGAAAGAGCCAGGGCCTGAGTTCCGCATTCCCCAACAGCAGTGAAATCCGGTTCCCTGCCACCAATACCACAATCAGGGATATGGATGCCACCACGGCAGACAGCAGCAGCACCAGAAAAAACAACACCCAGGCATCTGTATCTTTTTTGGGCAGCATAATGGCCTGCTCATATTTTGCTGTAGCCAACACAGACAACACACTGAATATGCTCAGGTACAGGGCAACCAGTCCAAAATCTTCAGGTGCATACAATCTTGAAAGCAAAGGAGCCAGGGCAAAAGAAATGGCCTGGGCAGCCATGGAGCCCGTAATGAGTTTCAGAAAGTTCCTGGTGGCTTCCTGCTTCAGAATCCGTAAGTTTGGGATCATGCGCTGCAATGCTTGTTTGGCTTCTGCTTGCGCCAAAGTACTAAAATTACGTATTGCGACTGCAAAAAATTGTATGCTGCTTAAAGGAAATTGCAAAAAATCGTATA
>CAZFOI010000451.1:0-1854 GCA_964520605.1 uncultured Bacteroidales bacterium | reverse complement strand
GTATTGGTATCGGCTTTACCTTATCATTGGGTGCCTTAGGTGCTGTTAGAGAATTGCTGGGAAACGGTACGATACTGGGAATCGATGTTACCGGACCATCATTTGAACCTTTTAATTTTATGCTCGAAGCTCCCGGGGCATTTATAGGACTCGGCCTTATGCTTTGTGTCATGAATTTCATTGGAAAAAAATAATAAGCTTTCAGATTTAGGAGAAAATCATGGGCGATTATATACTCCTTGTAATTAGCTGCATATTCATCAACAACATCATTTTGGCACAATACCTCGGCACCTGTCCATTTCTCGGAACGACCAAAAAAATGGAAACTGCGATAGGTATGGCTTTTGCCGTAGTTTTTGTATTAACCATGGCCGGGATGATCACCTGGGCTACCAATACCTTTTTCCTTTCAAAATTTGGGCTTGAGTATCTGAGAACCATCGCATTTATTTTGGTTATTGCTTCTCTGGTGCAATTTGTTGAAATGTTTCTTAAAAAAAGTATTCCTGCTCTTTATGCAGGCCTCGGTATTTTTCTGCCATTGATTACTACCAACTGTGCGGTTTTGGGTGTTTGCCTTATCAATATCAATGAGGAATATTCATTTTTAATGGCGCTTGTTTCCTCTATAGCTTATGCCTCCGGATTCGGCTTCGCGCTGGTGCTTTTTGCCGGTGTGCGCGAGCGTGTAGTTTTGGGAAGAGTGCCCAAGCCTCTTCAAGATACATCCATTGGTCTTGTTACAGCCGGTATTTTATCACTGGCGTTTTTTGCTTTTAAGGGCATGATATAATCTTAAGGAGGTCATTGTGATAGAAGCCGTTCTATTCATGTTGGGATTGGGAGTGTCTTGCGGTAGTATATTGAGTGCTGCCAGTAAAGTATTCTATGTATATGAAGATCCCAGAATCGCTGAGGTTGAAGACAAGATGGCCGGCGCAAATTGTGGCGGATGCGGATATGCAGGATGTTCTCAGGCTGCTGCTGCTGTTGTAAAAGGCGAGGCTCCTCCGAGCGTATGCATTGTTGCAGGACCCGAAGGAGCTGCCAATGTCGCTGCGGTGATGGGACTTGATCCAGGGACTGCAGAGCCGCTTCGTTCCATAAATACCTGTACAGGTGGCTTTAGGGCGGACGATAAATTTTATTACATGGGCGTTCAAAGCTGCAGCGCGCTATCAGCCTTATACGATGGTAAAAGGATATGTTCCATCGGATGCCTCGGAATGGGCGATTGTATCAGGGCGTGTGCATTTGATGCCATCGAGATGGGGTCGGAAGGCTTTCCGGTTGTGATTGAAGAAAAATGCGTTGGATGCGGAGCATGTGAAAAGGTTTGTCCCAAAAGCATCATAAAAATCAGAACCATGTCTGAACGGCTACTTGAACTGAACCAGGAAGAAGATGCTCTTGGTCCATGTCAGCAAACATGTCCTGCTGAAATAGATATTCCAAAATATATTTCTCAGATCAAAGCCGGCGATTACGAAGGGGCCGTACATACGATCAGAGAAAGAAATCCTTTACTTCTTTCGTGTGGTAGGGTTTGCCCGCATCCTTGCGAAAATTACTGCCGACGTGGTATTGAAGATGAAGCCGTTTCCATCAATCAATTAAAACGCTTTGCTGCAGATTACGAAATGAATTCAGGAAAGCGGCTGCACATATCACGTGCTGCTGATACCGGAAAGAAAGTTGCCGTAGTTGGGGGTGGTCCGGCAGGATTGACTTGTGCTTTTTTCCTCAGAAGGTTGGGGCACTCAGTCACTATTTTTGATGACAACCCTGAACTGGGTGGAATGATTCGCTATGGGATACCTGAATATAGACTTCCCAAAAAGGTATTGAAAT
>CAZFOI010000450.1:0-1856 GCA_964520605.1 uncultured Bacteroidales bacterium | reverse complement strand
AGCCGAAGAAAAATTCAAAGAAGCCGGCAGGGATTTGCAAAAAGTAACCGAATTAAGCCCTGAATCTGTTGAGGCGTGGTGTGATCTGGGGGGCTGTTATCTGATGCAAAAAGAGCATCAATTGGCAAATGACTGTTTTGATAAATCCATAGATATAGACAAGTCCTGTCCGGACGCCTGGTTTGGGAAAGGCATGGTGGCACTTGAGAAGAAAGAGTACAAAAAGGCAATTGAATACCTGAACACTGCCCTGAGGCTGGATCCAAAATACATTCTTGCCCTTTTGGCAAGAGCAGAAGCCCTGATGCTTACAAATCAGAAAAAAGATGCCATGCAGGACATTCGCAAGCTTCATTCATTAAAACCAGGCTTGCTTAATCCGGATCAGGAAGAGGATGACGACGAGAAATCATATGATGCCGACGAAGACGATGCTATTGGCGATGATGATGATTTCGGTTCTTTTAAACTGGATGATTAACTGAAAGTTAGCCGTTTTTTTTCTTTCGGGTGAATGAAAAATCTTTAATTTAGGGGCCGTCAAACCCCTAAATTTTTTTTTAATGAATCCACGCTTACTACCCTTACTGATTTCCCTGGTGCTGGTTTCTTTTTTTGGGCATGCCCAACAGAAGAAGCAGTTATCCCAGGATGACTATGCAATCTGGAAAAATGTTTCCTCATTCGATCTCAGCCCTGATGGCAACTGGCTTGTTTATGAACTGAACCCTCAGGATGGAGATGGAGAGCTTATCATTCGCAACCTTCAAACAGCTCAGCAGCATGTAATCCCAAGGGGAAGCAGACCTTCCATATCGCCTGGCGGAGGTTTTGTGGCTTTTCATATAAAACCACAGCAAGCTGTTGAAAGACAGGCAAAAGTTAAAAGACTCAGAAGGGATCAGATGCCCATGGATTCTTTGGGTATTTTTATTTTCAATGATGCCCGACTGGAAAAATATCCGGCCTTGCAATCTTTTTCATTTCCTGTAGAATCATCGGATTGGTTTACTTACCTGATAGATAAAGCAAGAGTCGAATCAAAACAGGCCAATGACACTGTAAAAGCAGGTGAGGATCGCGTATATGGTGCAGATCAGCCAGCCAGGGCTGCCGCAGCCAGGGCTGCAATGGGCGGGGCGCAGGCCGCTCCCGGCAGGTCATTGTATGTATACAATCCGCTGAATGGCTCTAAAACCGAAATGGAGAACGTATCGGATAACCTGATTTCACGAAAGGGTGATCTGGTGGCCGTTCTTACTGAAAAGAAAGAAAAGGACAGTTTGTCGTTGTGGGAAGTTAAAATGCTTGAAATTCCTTCTTTGAAAGTCAGTACCGTAGACAGCAAACGTGGAGAGATGAAGCAACTTAACTCCGACAGGGCAGCCGGTCAGCTTGTCTGGATGTTTACTTCGGATACAGTAGCCACCCGTACCTTCGATATCTATACCTACGATCGCCGCCGGAACCGGGTTACACAGCTTATTACCGCAGCCACACCTGGTATTCCTCAAGGATTTGGTCCCTCTGACAGGCGCCGGCCATATTTCTCTGAGGATGGCCAGAGGCTGTTTATTGGCACAACAAACCTTCCTGTTGAAGAGGTGAAGGATACCCTGCTTGCCGAGGAAAGGTATTCACTGGATATCTGGCATTGGGAAGATCCATTGATTCAGCCACAACAAAAACTGATGGCACCCAGGGAAAGATTTCGCAGTTTCCTGGCGGTTTATCATTTCAAAAACAACAGGCTGGTTCAACTCGCCGATGAAGAAATGCCCGAGGTTTCTACAGACATTCACAACAACTCCAACAACATGATGGGGTCTTCTCCCATTCCCTACCTGATAGAGACA
>CAZFOI010000449.1:0-1863 GCA_964520605.1 uncultured Bacteroidales bacterium | reverse complement strand
AACCAATGGTTATGGCCCCTCCGGCCATGTAGCTAAGATAACGATTTCCGCTGTTATAGAGAATGCTTCGGATTACCACATTAAAATCAAAATCTCCCTCGGGGCTGATATAGCCAACGGCTCCTGAATAAAGCCCCCTGAGCGTTTTCTCATACTGCTCAATCAACTGCATGGCCCTTACCTTGGGCGCTCCGGTCATGGAGCCCATGGGGAAGGCATGGCGAATGGCATCTGTGAAATGAACCCCGGGGCGCAGTTCAGAAACTACGGTGGAAATCATTTGATGCACCTGACGAAAGGAGTATATTCCAAACAATTCTTCTACCTTAACGGAGTCTTTCACAGCCGTTCGGGAAAGATCGTTTCTTACCAGGTCTACGATCATCACATTCTCGCTTCTTTCTTTTGGATCCAGGTATAGTTGATGCTTTAGGGCTTCATCCTGCAAAGGATCTTTTCCTCTGGCCATGGTGCCTTTAATCGGTTGGGAAACCAGCTTATTGCCTCTTTTTGCCAGAAATCGTTCAGGGCTGGCACACACCAGATGTTTGTCATCAATCCTGTAATATGCTGAGAAAGGAGCGGGAGATTTCAGGCTTAATCTTTCCCACAACAAAAGGGGGTCGGCCTGAGAGGATACTGCATAATGCTCTGTGCAGTAATTCATCTCGTAAATATCCCCCTGTTGGATATGATTAAGGATGGAAGATACGGTATCCAGATATTCGGTTTTGCTAACCCTCGCCCGGAGTTGAGGAATATGCATGTCCGAGGGACATGGAATCTGGGTGGATACTATTGCGTTAAATACATTTTCCGGATCGGAAAGAGAGCCAAAACCAGGGAGACATCCAATTTCAATGCCTTCCTGACATGGCAATAAAAGAATTACCGGACTGAAAAAATGCATCAATGGCATGCCAATGCCATCGAAGTTTTCGGATGTAAGGCGTTCTATCTGGTTTTTCAGGTCATAGGAAAGAAACCCAAACAACCACCCGGGATGGGCATCAGAAAACTGTTTCAACCCACTGAAAGAATCCTGAGGCAGGCCTTCAAAGCTTGCCGCAGCTCCAAGGCCCATGATCCAGGGAAACCGGCCGTAGCGGTCAGATGAATACCCCTGTGAATGCAACAAACAGCCAACCCCAAAGTATGAACTTGCCCAATGCAATGCCCTTAGGGGCAATGCATTGGGCAAGCCGGATGAAAAGCGCCTGAAGCGTCTTTCGTCAGATCTCCCAGGTATCGCCGCTGCGGAGCAGGTCATCTACAGACTGGATCTTGGAAGACTTTTTTGCGTGTTCTAACTGGGCTTCCATCAGGTCATCATAGGTTTCATAAGGAGCCGAACGGATAACACCCATGGCAACAGGAAAAAATGGCGGACGCATACGTCCGATCATTCGGTGAATGCCGGGATCCTTGCTGTATTGGTCATGAACCAGAAGGTCTTTTTCGGTAACGCCATTCTCTCCAATGGTAACCACTTCGAGTTTATTGCCAACAAGCATAATTCCCTTATCCATATTTTTACCAAAGATCATGGGCTCTCCATGACGCAGGATCAGCTGACGCTCATCCTTGTGCTCACGGTCTGTAACTTCCCCATGGGTTTTATCGGCAAAAATGATGCAGTTCTGCAGAATCTCCACCACCGATGCGCCATCGTGCTTGGCAGCCTCATACATGACTTCTGTCATGAGTTTTACATTGTTATCCGGCACCCGGGCAAAGAATGTACCCTGTGCGCCCATAACCAGCCCGGCAACCACAAAGGGATGCTCTATGGTTCCCTGGGGAGAGGTTTTGGTAACCGAACCCAGTGGCGTAGTGGGTGAATACTGGCCTTTGGTAAGTCCA
>CAZFOI010000448.1:0-1869 GCA_964520605.1 uncultured Bacteroidales bacterium | reverse complement strand
GGGCTTTTTCGTCATGGCATCCGGCCGGGAATATACTGAAATCCCTGTCAAAAACATTGACCCTGAATGTTTGCCGGGTTTCAGATGCATCAGGATAGCTGCCGGCAAAGGATTCAAGCATTTCCATAAGGGGAAGTGAATCCGGATCAGCAGACTCCACAGTAAATGCATCCAGCCGCCTGCACAGCCCAAGGTCAGGGCATTGCTCCATAAAAGAATATCCACCGGGCCAAAGCCCGATGGATATCGTTGTATTTTCTGAGGGCCCGGCTTCTTTTTGTTCAGTGAAGCTGAATATGTGCGAGAATCGGGCCGGCATGTACAAAGGGTTTATTCCCAGTTGCCGTCAATGGAAGCTTCTACCAGCGACCCAACCTTCAGACCAGCCATTCGGGTGTAGTATACCTTCCAGTCAGTAAGGTCATTCAGGTATTCTTCAGGAAGGGTAAATGCCTCGAATACGGGCAGTCTTACCATTCCCCTTTCAATCATGGATGCAGCCAGAGTGAAGCGCCTGCCGCCGCTCATTGGAATATAGGGCAGGGAGTCTGCAGCATAACGCGAATGCCTGAACAGGGTATCCAGGGCGGGAATCCACATGGTATCGCGCTTAACGATACCCAGCCTTACTGCCTCGGCCTCTGTGAGGGAATCGGGCACATTACCGATGGCCATGATGATGGGCAGGGAGTCATTTTTTGCAAACCATACAAGAGAATCAAGGTCTCCGAGAAAGCGCTGGTAGCGGGAGCGGTGGGCAACCTGTACGGTGCGAATGTCTTTCAGGCGCTGGATGATCATGGCTTCCCTGCGGGCAACTTCCTTGTTGAATCGCACGGGTTCCATTACGCTTTCAACCACCAGGTAAACGAGAACTACAATAGCTATGGCCAAAGCAATTTGAATGGCTGTTTTCATATTATCTTACAGGGTTTTGGTGAATATGCAAAGGTAAATAAAAATCGGATTGCCTGCAAAACGCGGTTATGGCCGAATTTTAACTCTGCAAATATTCAACTTTTTTTTTAAACAGTGGCCTTTTTCAAATTATTTTTGTGGCAAAAACATGCACACCCCCGATGTGCTGCACAGGCTCTGCTGCAGCTTGCTAACCAATCTCAACGTACCACCCGCAGACGCTAAGGTCATTGCAGATGTCCTGATTTCGGCCGAAATGCGCGGAATTCCCTCCCATGGCCTGCTGCGCCTGCCTGACTATCTCCGAATGCTTTCTAATGGACGCATGAATGCACGTCCGGAAATTAAAAAGGTGCATGAAAGCCTTTCTACCCTGCTGATAGATGCTGACAATGCTCCGGGCATGGTAGCTGCCGTTTTTGCCATGAACCAGGCCATTGAAAAAGCCCGGCAGGCCGGAACGGGTTGGGTTGCCGTAAGAAACTCCAATCATTATGGCATTGCCGGTTATTACGCCATGATGGCCCTTGAGCATGATATGATCGGCATATGCATGACCAACGCCAACCCGCTGGTTGCGCCCACTTTTTCTACCAGTCGCTATTTGGGCACCAATCCGCTGGCTGTAGCAATACCGGCCGGCAAAGAGCCCCCATTGGTAGCCGATTTTGCCACTTCTGCCATTGCCAGGGGCAAGCTGGATGTTATGGAAAAGAAAGGAATGAAAATTTCGCATGGATTTGTGCAGGACGCCCAGGGAATCCCCTCAGACAACCCTGGAATTCTGGCATCTGGCGGAGCCATACTGCCTCTGGGAGGGAGCAGGGAGCACGGCAGCCACAAGGGATATTGCCTGGCTTCAGTGGTGGATGTTCTCTCTGCCGTACTTTCCGGAGCCAATTATGGCCCTTTTGTACCTCCTTCGGTAGCCTATCTGGAACCTGCCAAAGA
>CAZFOI010000447.1:621-1870 GCA_964520605.1 uncultured Bacteroidales bacterium | reverse complement strand
TCTACGTCCAGAATGCCATTGATCATGGCACCCAGTCCCATATAAAGGGTAAGGATGTAAAATGCGCCGATGGCGGCAATGGCCACTATGGTCGATTTTCTGGCATCTTTCTGGCTGGGAACGGTATAGTATCGTATCAGGATGTGTGGCAGGGCAGAGGTTCCAAGAAACAGGGCCAGCATCAACGAAATAAAATTGAGCTTTTCCCACAGGGATGCACCTTCAAGCTTGTAAAGCAATCCGGGCCGCATGATCTGACTTCCCGGTGTGGGATTGGGATACCATGCGGTTATCTGACTTCCTTCGAAAAGGAAACTCGTTTTGGTGTAACGCACAATCTCGCTGTCTTCAATTTTGGTCAAAAAACTGAAAGGGTTGGTTGGTCCGGATTCTGAAACATCGACCCCATCAGAAACAATGCGAGACAAATGACCAACCTGATAAAACAATTTTTCGGGTTTTGGAGCGCCGTTGTATAGTTTTCTTCCATCAGGGGTGATGCTGATACTAAGCATTTCTTCCAGAACCGGGCCATTGGGCTTTTCTGTGAGCCGGAACCAGTTTTCCTGATTGTCGCGGACAAGGTTTACATAAGTCTGTGAGCCGATAAAAACAATGCCGTTTATCTGGTAGTCTTCTGTCTCATCGATAAAGAGATTGCCTTCGGGATCAAAGCCTGCCTTGATCTGTTGATAAAAATGGTAATCTGCATATGGCTTAAGGCTAAGCCCTTTATTCAGTATATAGATGGTAAGGGTTACGGAAAACAGAATCAACAGGGCGCCTTTAATAAACTGGACGTAGGTGGTGGAGGTCATCCCGGCGGTTGCCACTATAAAAATGACAATGGAACCCACAATGACCACTCCGGCCCAATGGGGCAGCCCCAAAATGGGAACCACCAGATCTCCTGCCCCAACCATCTGTGGAATCAGGTAGAATATGGAGACCACCAGGGTGCTGATGGACGCCGTGAGTTTGATGGCGCGGCTGTTGAACTTAAAGTCCAGGGCATCGGCAAAAGTATATTTGCCCATGCGTTTCAGAGGCTCGGCCACTACGAAAAGGGCCACAATCCATCCGGCCAGGTACCCTATGGAATACAAAAAGCCGTCGTATCCGGAAAACGCGATCATGCCGCAAATCCCCAGAAATGATGCGGCTGAAAGATAGTCCCCGGCAAAAGCAATTCCGTTTACGCCCCAGTGAATGGTTCCGCCGGCAGCAAAATACCCTGAGGCAGACTTGG
>CAZFOI010000447.1:0-611 GCA_964520605.1 uncultured Bacteroidales bacterium | reverse complement strand
GCAGGCAAAATAGAAGGACATGGCCAGCACAATGGCAACAAATACAACAAAAATGAATATAGCCAAACCGGAAATTTCGTAAATCATGGCTGCTGGTTTTTATGGTTGAGTTTAGCTTCCAGGCGAGAGCAGGCAAGATGATAAAGAAAGCCCATGATGATGGCCAGCAGGATGAGACCGAATCCATAAACGATGGCAAGATTCAGACCCCAAATTATGCGCAGGCCCATAAGTTCGGGTCTGCCAACACCGATCAGTACAAAACCGGCGTATACCAATGCGTAGAAAAAGAAAAGCCGTATGCCCAGGAGTGACTTTTTTCGGGCTGCCCGGTCTTCAGACAGTTTGGCGGCTGGTTCGTGCAGCATGTTTTTCTGTGGGTTTTGGTTTGGAGACAATCAAACGTTTGATTAACACCAAATGTATTATAAATGTGCATAGTATGAAACATATATGGGAAAAAAATGAGGGTTTGCACCTATTCCCATTCATCAATGAAAGAATAAAATAATTTTCATTGATATTTTAAAAATTATTTATCTTTGCAGCCTCAATCAGGGCGATTAGCTCAGCTGGTTCAGAGCACCTGCCTTACAAGCAGGGGGTCGGCG
>CAZFOI010000446.1:0-1881 GCA_964520605.1 uncultured Bacteroidales bacterium | reverse complement strand
AAATAATTTAGGAATTATAACTAAATGCGCTGAGCTTGATACGGGTAAAAACTCTGTTAGCCCCTGAAGGATTCCAAGAATAATTGCTTCGGCAATACTCATGCTTTTTTCCCTTTGGCGGGATCTGTTTCTGCTGAGGTATTGGAGGTCTTTTTCATGATGGCATATACCTGCATCCCATAACCTGCGAGCACAAGGAAGGGGGCCAGAGTGATACGCCGAAAACTGAAGATGGCATCACTGAATTCATTCGGGTCTTTGCTGCCGCCTCCGATCATTAGCAAAAAACCAACAACGGTAACCAGCAAACCTGCTATCAGCCAGGAGTATTTGCTGCGATCGAACAACAGGACCTTTTCGGATTTTTTCTTCTTCATGGTTTATAACTTCTTAATAATAATACAAGGAGTCGGTATTGAGCTTTAAAAACTTTCGAACAGCCAGCCAGGTTGACACCCAGCTGATCATTAGTCCGAGCAGCAATACCCCTGAAAAAAGCATGGCCAGCATGCGAGTGTCTGATAACAGTCCCAGTTCCGGCACTCTCTTGCCGGCAAGGTAGAGCACCAAAGCGATCAGACTGTTGGAAATCACGGCAGCTATGGCTCCCTGTATGATCCCACGTATAACAAAGGGTTTGCGTATAAACCCTTTGGTAGCGCCCACCAACTGCATGCTTTTTATTAAAAAGCGTTTGGAAAAAACACTCAGGCGTATGGTGTTGTTAATTAGCGCAAAAGCAATCATCAGCAGCAATATGCCAAATGCCAGCAGCCCCAGGCCGATGCGACGTACGTTCTCATTGACCATTTGCACCAGATTGCGCTGGTAATCAATTTCTGCCACAATGCGCCGTTTGGTGAGTTCACTTTCGAACGGGGCCAGGCTGTCAGGGTTGGCATAGCTGGCATGCAAACGAATACTCACAGAAGCAGACAGGGGATTGTAGCCCAGAAACTCAACAAAATCTTCTCCCAGCGTTGCCGAAAGGTCTTCTGCCGCCTGTTCTTTGGAGATATAGGCGGTGGATTTCACGGCAGGGTGATTGTCAAGTTCTTTCTGAAAGGAGATGATATCATTGTGGGATGCTGTATCATGGATAAATACGGTAAAACCGATATTCTCCTTTACATGGGTAGACAGTCCCTGGGCAAACAGCATTACCAGACCCAACAACCCAAGCACAAAAAGGACCAGGGCAATGCTGGCTGTTGTGGTTATGTAAGAGGTTTTGAGCCTTCGGCCGATTACCTTATCTTCCTGCCTTGACATAATAGCTGATTTGCATGCAAAGATAGAAAAAAGAAGCTATGAATTTAAGATTCTGCGACACTTCCCGAAGGCGGGGTGCCTGGTGATATCAGCAATCGGATGGCAGATTCGAGATACTCCCTTTTGGGGTCAATCCTGGGAATGCCGCTGAAAGCAAACGCCTGAGGCAAATGGATGCGAAGATCAAGAGCCGCTTGTTCAACCGTCAATGCCCAGCCATGCTGCTGCATCCGATTGCCAAGGTATTCCTGCTCTGTTTGTCCGGGCGTTGGTATAAGCAGTGCCTTCCTGCCTGCCATGGCAAGGTCCATAAGACTGGTATATCCCGGTCTGCATACCACCAGTTCGGATTTGCAGATAAGTTCCCAAAGAGCCCCGCTTTCCAGATGTCCGAATACGGTATGCCCTGCCAGCAGTTCCTTGCCGGCTGTCATGGGCTTTCCCCTTACAATAACCGCTGGCCAGGCAGTATCGGGCAACTGACCAATCAGGATATTTTCCAGTATGCTTCTCTGGGGCTCGGGGCCTGAAAGAACAATCAGGATGAACCTGGGTGGGATATCCTGTAAATCAATAGTGGTTTTTTGCCGGGCCGGAAATCGTGAAAGC
>CAZFOI010000445.1:0-1884 GCA_964520605.1 uncultured Bacteroidales bacterium | reverse complement strand
GCCATTTCGGGCTCTATCATCCAAAATTCAGCCAGGTGACGGGTTGTATTGGAGTTTTCAGCCCTGAAAGTAGGTCCGAATGTATATATCAGGGATAAGGCTAGGGCACCCAACTCTCCTTCCAGTTGGCCTGAAACCGTTAGATTGGTCTCTTTGCCAAAAAAATCCTGAGAATAATCAATTGCGCCCTTGTCATTGCGCGGAGGATTGTTCATGTCGAGGGTGGTTACCCTGAACATGGCGCCGGCACCTTCTGCATCTGATCCGGTGATAATCGGGGTATGCAGATAATAAAACCCATTGTCATTAAAATATTTGTGAATGGCAAATGAGAGTGCATGGCGAAGCCTGAGAATGGCACCAAAGGTGTTGGTGCGGGGTCGCAAATGGGCAATCTCACGCAGGAATTCCAGGGTATGTCCCTTTTTCTGCAAGGGATATTTTTCGGGATCTGCCGTACCATATAGCTCGATATTGTGAGCCATCACTTCCACTGCCTGGCCCTGACCTTTTGACTCTGTCAATTCGCCCTCAACAGCAATGCATGAACCTGTGGTAATATTCTTTAAGAGCGACTCGTTCTGAAACGAGGCAACATCAACCACAATTTGTATGTTGTGTATGACAGAACCATCATTCAGGGCAATAAAAACCACATTTTTGTTGCCTCTTTTTGTGCGCACCCATCCTTTTAGCTGGATGCTGGAGCCAATCATTTGTTTGGAACTTTCCTTAAGAAGATCTGCGATCCGGATTCTGTTTTTAGCACGCATGCGTAAGGTTTTAATATTAACAGGCAAATGTACATGATTTTTTTTAGGTGAAGAACACACCGCATTTCAGGTTGGTATGCGGGTAAAACCAAAACGTGAATAAACAGGCAAAAATCTTATTTTTGTATCAATGACCAAAATTCAATCCCAGTTTATATGCAACGAAACATCCTTCTAGTATTCTTGCTGCTTCTGCCTGCATTGCTCTATTCGCAACGAATTCAGGTAAGCGGCACGGTCCGGTCGGGCGATGACAACATCAGCCTCCCGGGGGCAACCATCATGGTGGGATCCTCAGGAAGAGGTACTATTACTGATCTGGACGGCCGTTATGTTTTGGAAGTAATGGCGTCAGACACCCTGGTTTTTTCCTATGTGGGAATGGTGAGCCAGCGAGTACCCGTTCAAGGCAGAACCAGAATCGACATTGTCCTCCTGACAGAAATATCCAGATTGGGCGAAGTAGTGGTGGTGGGCTATGGAACGGAATCGGCCAGATTGGTGTCTGCCTCCCTTGGAGTTGTAACAGAGTCTGAGCTCAGGGATGTACCCCTGAGAACTGTAGATGGAGTGCTGCAGGGGAGATCTGCCGGGGTGCAGATATCACAGAATTCCGGTACTCCGGGTGCTGCCTCTACCGTAAGAATCAGGGGCAACAGCTCCATTACCGCCGGGAATGAGCCCCTGTATGTAATTGACGGTATTCCAATGACCACTGGAAACTATGGTCAGGTTGGGTTCTCCGGGCAAGGGATCTCTGCACTTTCAGACATCAACCCAAACGACATCGAATCCATTACCGTGCTGAAGGATGCCTCCGCTGCAGCCATATTTGGTGCGAGGGCAACAAACGGGGTTATTCTGATCACCACCCGAAGGGGCAGAAAACAGCAAACCCTGATCAATGTAAATGCCAATACCGGATGGCAACAGGTGGTAAAAAAACAACAAATGCTGAATGCCGATGAATGGCATGACTACAAGGGCACAAGCCCACAGCCCTGGATGGCCGATACAGACTGGCTCAGCGAAGTGTTTCGCATTGCCCCGATGTCGGGTTACGAGCTGTCTGCCAGCGGAGGAAATGAATCAACTCAGTTTTTTGTATCAG
>CAZFOI010000444.1:0-1890 GCA_964520605.1 uncultured Bacteroidales bacterium | reverse complement strand
ATTCGGGATGCAAGGCCTTTGATACAATTGAGCGAGAGGGTACATCATCATTTGTACCCCCTGGGTTTTGAGCCAGAAAAGCGGGTTTTCAGTCCGCACCTGACCATTGGACGCATCCGGCAGATACGCGATCTGGCAACACTAAATGCCCTGGAAGGGGATTTCTCGGAAGAACATTTTGCTACCGTTGAGGCTGGTAGTTTTTATCTTTATGAAAGCATATTAAAACCAGGTGGGCCGCAATACAGGATTGAGCAGGCATTTACCCTGGGAGAGGGGCACAGGGCGTAGTTACATTGCAGACTCGAATTCTGCCAATACACGCATGGAGTCTTCGTTTACCATTGCTGATTCTGCCTTCAGTTGACGGGAAAGCAATGTTCTTTTCTGCAGATGGATATAATAGCCCAAAGCCTTGTTAATATATTTGTTTGGACAGTTGAGTATTACAGACAGGGCCTTCATATCGGACAATTGAAAGTCAAAATTAGTAAAACTTATTCATTCCTGAGATCGGCCAGCCAGTGGGTTTTGCGGATGGCAGATGCGGAAACAGTGAAGATCCACAGCAGGCCGTTCAGCATCAACCCAAATAAAACGGCAAGCAGGAACCACAGGGAGATGTTCTGGCTTCCTTCTGCAAAGGCTTTTATGTTGATGGCCAGGGCGGGGAGGATGCCGAGCATGATGCCGGCAAAGAACAGCCAGGTGTATTCCAGAACAAACAGGCGGACAATTTTTGAATAGCCGTATCCAAGGGCGCGCAGCATGGCGGTCTCTTTGCGTCTTTCGTGGATGCTTTGGGCAATGACAATGGCAAGGCCCAGGGTGCCCAGCAGCATGCCAAAGGCGCCCATCAGAAAGAAGATGGCCAGGTAGGTGTTTTCAATGGAATTGAATTCCCGGAGTTTTTCCACAGCGGGAATGATTTCCCAGCCCTGGTCGCTGAAAAGGAAGGCCAGTTCGCGTGATGTTTCTTCCAGGAGCTCCGTTGTGGGGTCTTCTGGACTGGTTATTTGGGCCAGGATTACATCCGAACCGCCTCCGGAGGGAAAATTACGCAGGAAGTGATCGCGGGATATGATCACATTGCCCTGAAAGATGGAGTTGGCCAGACCCCCGATGAGCAAAAGCTTCACCTGGCGCCCGTCTTTGCCCCCATAGTACAGGGTGTCGCCAACGCTAAGGCCCAGCCCCCAGCGCAATACGGTCTGATCCGCCACGGCAGGGATGGCGTCGCCAAAGTCCTGGTCAAGAACATCCCAGGGATCCTGATTTCCGGTGCCGTGCCGGGCAACAAAGCGGAAACGGCCCTTCAGGTGCCCAATGTCGGTGGCCAGAATGCGGGGCTGTTCTACCTGGTTGAGGTTAAGGCAGGAGGCATCGTCCTGGTGGGTGGTGAGGAACTGCACAAAGTCAAGATTATCGGGAAGACCTATCCGGTTGCGGGTTTCAGGAAGGTTCAGGTTGTCGAGAACGGGCACACTGGCCTCTATCATCAGATGGAACCCCCCGGTGCCGCTGTCTGTGCCGGCAGATGTTATGCCCAGGTCTTTGCGGTTGGCTGCCGTGAGCACGATTACAAAGCTGCCAAGGGCCAGGAGCAACAATATGGCCAGGCTGCGGGTGCGGTTTCTTAGAAGGTTTTTCCAGGCCAGGTTATGCAATCCAAAACCCCGTGAGAAATTCCCGGTCGAAATCGAACTGCGCGAAACCATGCTTCCCGGAACGGGCCTGGAGAAGTAGCGGCCAATGATCCACAAAGAGGGCAGCATACCCGACACCACACCCAGCAGAAAGCCGGCAATCAGGGACAGGGGGCGAAAGTACAGGGCAAGGGCGTCGGCCCGCACAATGTCGTGCCAGATGCTGTTCAATCCCGAAAAGACC
>CAZFOI010000443.1:0-1914 GCA_964520605.1 uncultured Bacteroidales bacterium | reverse complement strand
GATGGTATTGAGTCTGGGGAATATTATGCGCTCCAGGGTTTTCCAGAAATTCCTAACAATGGGGCGGTGAAGCAAATCGGGAGTGCCTGTGAAATACTCGTGGGTATCATATACCAGCTTTTTCCTGCGCAAAACAGCCGTAAGATAACAGGGAAGCAGGGTGTCCAGGTCATTGGCTATGATCAGATCGGTTTTGGTTCTTATAAGAAACAGAAACAGCCTGATATTGGCCTCAGCATAAAACAGAAAACCTTTGGAAAACAATTTGGGCAATCTGTGAATGCTTGCCCATGGCAATGAAAAGTCCGGATTGTTCTTTTTCCCGATGCCGCATATCAATGGATCGAAGCCCGATTCCTTAAGGGTCATGGCCATTTTCCCGACCCTTTGATCGGTTACGGTATCGTTGGTTACGGCAAGCACAACCCTTTTCATACAGGGCGGATTATTCAGACGGTTTTCACTGACTTTTTTTCTCCTTTGCCATACCTTGAAATACGGATATTGAAATAGGCAAAGAAAATGGTCATGAACGGACTGATGATATTAAAAAAGCAGTAGGGCAGAAAGGTCAGCGTTGGCACACCAAGCACCGTTGCCTGAGTGGCTCCGCAGGTATTCCAGGGTACCAGAACCGATGTCACGGTTCCACTGTCTTCAAGGGTTCGGCTAAGTACCTGGGGTTTTAGCCCCCGATCCCGGTAGGTGTCAGCAAACATCCTTCCCGGTACCACTATGCTCAGGTACTGATCGCTGGCGGTAATATTAAAGAATATACATGTGCCAGCAGTGGAGGCCACCAGGGACCCGGTATTGTGCGCAAGTTTAATTACGGATTCTGTTATGCGGTGCAACAACCCGCTCGATTCCATGATGCCACCAAAAATCATGGCACACATGATAAGCCATACTGTGTTGAGCATGCCACGCATTCCCCCGGTTTCGAGCAGGCTGTTTACCATACTGTTGTCAGTGGTAACGCTGATGTCGGTATACATAGCCTTCATAATGGCAATATAGGCTGCCACATGAAACCTTTCCTGCATCCCGCTAACCTGTTCAATGATCTGTGGCTGGAAGATGATGGCAAACAAGCCTCCGGCCAGGGTGCCGGTAAGCAGGGCCGGAAGGGCGGGAACCTTTTTTACGATCATCGTAATAACCAGGGCAGGAACAAGGAATAACCAGGGTGTTACCTTAAAGGTTCCATCAATGGCCGAAAGTACCGGTGCAATATCGTCTACTCTCCCTGACTGGGTCCGGCTCAGCCCTACAATAAGGAAAATGATCAGGGTGATGCCTATTGAAGGTACCGTGGTCCAGGCCATATAACGTATATGCGTAAACAGGTCCGTACCGGCCATGGCAGGCGCCAGGTTGGTGGTATCCGAAAGCGGAGACATTTTGTCGCCGAAATAGGCACCGGAAATAATGGCCCCGCCAATGAGCCCGTCAGGAAGCCCCAATGCCCTTCCGATGCCAAGCAGGGCAACCCCGATGGTTGCTACTGTAGACCAGCTGCTTCCGGTGGCAAGGGATACAATGGCGCTAACCACGCAGGCAGCCAGAAGAAATATGGTCGGATTCAGGATTTTAAGTCCATAATAAATCATGGAAGGAACAATGCCGCTCAAAAGCCAGGTTCCTGCCAGGGATCCGATTAGCAGGAGTATGAGTATTGCTGACATGGCAGAGCCAATGCTTTTTACAATGCCTTTGTGTAAATGCTCCCATGCAACCCCCAGCCTTAGTGCAACCAGTGCGGCCACTGCAGCGGATAATATAAGTACAATCTGGTTTGAACCAGACAGTGAATCGTCTCCAAAAATAAATACATTGATGGAAATCAGACTGGTAAGAAAAATGACGGGAATCAGCGCCTCAATCAGCCTGGGGCGGCGTTTGGGTTTTGAC
>CAZFOI010000442.1:0-1925 GCA_964520605.1 uncultured Bacteroidales bacterium | reverse complement strand
AAAAGCTCTTTATTACCCCTAATATTGTATTGAAAAGATCCGTTAAGGATTTTAAAGACTGCATGCTGTTTTGAGGACCGCCCATTCTCAATGGTGGGTATTGGGATAGAGCTTATCCGGATTTTAGAAAACTAAAAATACAGATAATAATCTGAAAAATTCGAGAAAAACAAATTATTTAAACAACCCATATGTGTAATTAAACTATTTATTATATTGCAACGATTTGCTTAAATCCAAAATAACATCAACTCACCCACCATGAAAAAAAACATCTTTGCATTGATTTTGCTGCTATGTCTGGCAGGGAATGCATTCTCCCAGGAAAAAAACAAAATCAGGGAGATTGGTCTGCATTTCACCCACCTGGATTCATTTGGTTTGCGTTACAAAACCGGAAATGAAAACATCCTGTTCAGAATTACGGCCTTATCCCTTATGGGGGGTAGTATAACCAATGAATTGGACGACATGATATCCCTTAAAATGGCCTTCGCCGGATTCGGGCTTAACCTGGGTTTTGAAAAACCGGTAATAATTGATGATCGTTTTCATTTTTATTATGGAGGTGAGCTACTGGGCAATCTGATTTCTCAAAAATCAGAAATTTCAGGAGAAATTGAAGAGGAAGAAAAAATTAAGAATTACCAGGCAGGCTTGGGATGTATTTTAGGCTTTTCCTACAATCTGAGTGAAAGAATAAAACTTTCGGTTGAAGTGGTTCCCAGCTTTTCATATCAAAGAACACAACATGAAGAGGGACACATGTCAGGTTACAGGTTTTCCTTAAACAATCACAATGCCGGAATTACCATCGGCTACAGGTTTTAAAACACCTGCAGCGTAATAATTAAGCCGCCTGCCGGAATTCCGGCAGGCGGCTTTCATTTGTGGGACGTGCTGGAATCGAACCAGCGACCTCATGCCTGTCAAGCATGCGCTCTAAACCAACTGAGCTAACGCCCCTTCAATAACCCGAATCGGGAGAGCAAAAATAATAAAAAATGCCATATAAAAGAAAATCCCCGCTGGTGGCAGGGATTCGCTCTTCTGCTTCAACAAAAGGAGAAAGGCAGAATGCTGTTGTTGTTGGTTGGCTGATTATGGCAGCCCTGGAATTGGTATGTTGTTTAGGTTTCCAACCATGGTGTCTTTCTTCACAGGAAAACACCGACGTTTTAATCACTATACGGAAGTTTCGGGCAAAGTGTTGCAGTTGTTGTAAAAAAAATCATAAAAACATCTGCAACCGACTATTTATGGCTTCTTTTCTTGATTGAAAGGAGAAATTATCCACTATGTGGTGTCTTGCCATAAGGCTTCGATTTTCAAGGTCAGATTCATGCTGCGCACCTGCAATCAACCCGGCCAATGCCCCGGGTTCCCGATTGCCTAATACGAATCCGGCTTTGCCGGCAATTTTCGGCAGGGCATTAACATTGGAAACAATGGGAATGCATCCGCAGGCCATGCCTTCGGCAAGAGAAAGACCAAACCCCTCAAAAACACTCAGCTGCATTATAAAACCCGCCTCAGCAAACAAGTCCCTCAATTTCCCGGGATGAAGCCTGCCTGTACAACGAACATTGGGAGGCAATTCCGGGCCAGCCTCTTCAGCGGTAAGTCCAGCCAGATAAAACGTACAATCGGGAAGCAAAGGGGCAGTGGCCATTATCAGATCGCCTCCTTTGAGCCTGAATTGCGATCCAGCCAATACAGCCACAAACAACTTTTGATTTCTTTTTATATCTGGACTGTTCTTCCAGAAATCAACATCTATTCCATTGTGTATCACATATACCGGTGTATTCAGGTCAGGGAAGAAATGCATCAGACCCTGCATAGATTCCATTGTTTGCACTCCAAAGCAGCGTTCTGAAAACACAAGGGATTCACTCACCGGCCATAATTCAGTGGCCAGGCGA
>CAZFOI010000441.1:0-1927 GCA_964520605.1 uncultured Bacteroidales bacterium | reverse complement strand
AGGAGATTGAAGCGGATCTCTATCTCATCATGTACCCTTACGAGTCCAAGTGCGGGCGAAGGCGGATCTATGCCAAAATCACTCATTTTGAGTTGCTTTGATCCAGAAAACTGATACAAAAAACCCTGGGTTTGTTTCCAGTCTACCATCACATCGGTAATTCTTTTCTTTCCATTGATGGTGATCTCTACTTTTGTTTTGAGTCTGCCACCCTGTCGGGTCAGATTGGAAGGATGCAAATCAATGCTTTCCAATAACCTAATGTCTATATTGGGGTGTTTGTGGCCACCCAGGGCCTTGCGGAAATCCTGATTCATGACCTTGTTTCGGCAATCAAAGGAACCTATTCTGAGTCCCATCAGGGCATCAGTAAAAAGCATGGCCTGACTCCCGGGCCGTGGTTCGGCCATGATATATCCCCTGGGCGTTTCGCTCTCAGACAGGCAGGCAAAACGGTTGATGTTTGTGCTGCCGTTAATCGACACCCATGAGTTTTCCCTTACCGAAAAAGCATACATAAAGCCGGCCTCTCCCCCTGACGCAAACAGGGCGTATCCTGGCAATAATACCATCAGAAGCAGGGCAATCAGCGGGCTGAATTTCATAGCTAAGGGTTTTTAATATGGGAGGCCCTTTTTCAGGGCCTCCCTGAAGAATGTTAGAATGCAATGGCGGCTTCAACCATCACCCCGCTGAAACGGGCACCATGGCGGAAGTCTGCCGTAACAAAATCGTTGAAATTCTGGTTCACGTACTCCAGTTTCAGCATCATATTGCGGGTGGTATACCAACCGGCTGCCACCTGGATACGGTCAATGGATACTTCGGCATTGGGAGCCGGAGCGGTTCCGCTAACTTTGTTGTAGCGTGCGGCAATGAAAGCCTGCTCGCGGGGAAGGAAACGAAACACCACTTCGCCTGCCAGCTGGCTGAAACTGCGAAGCTCGGTCTCGGCATTGGTCTTGCCGGAAGAAGTTTCATAGGTGCCAAAAAATTCCAGTCCTTTGAATTTCACAAAGGGGTTGATCATAAAGGAAGTAACCTTACCTGTAAAATCCGGGGTATAGCGTCCGGAGGTAAAGCGGTTGGCCGGGGTTGAAGCCGTAATGGCCCCACCTGCCTGGAAGTTGCGGTAAAACTCGGGTTCAACAGCCATATAATACCTGGAACCGGCGCGGTCTCCCGCATACAGGGTATTTCTGGTAGTACCGGCGTTGGTATACAGACTGGCGCTCAGGCGAAACCTGAGGTCTTCATTCACCTGCTTGTCATAGCCAGCTTTTGCCAGGATGCTGGGGTTTTTCTTTATTACATTGCCCTGGGCATCGTATGCCTCTTTCACATCACCATTAATAATCCCACCGGTGGCACCAAGCATCAGGAAGAATTCCGGCACGGGATACACATATACCTCCCCGCCAATCTCCGTGGTAAAGGCATCCATGATGTAGTTGCCCACAAAAGGATTGTAGAAGGTTTTGCCATTGTCGCTGCGGCGGAACTGCTGATCGCCGTAGTTGATTCCAAAATGACCAATGCGCACACTGATGTGGCGTGTAAACCATTCCGGATTGCCAAACATCGGAAGCTTGTCTACCTGAATGTAACCTCCCTTAACCCAGAATTCCGGGTGATGCTTGGAAGACATATAGTTTTCCAAAGAAACACGGATACCGTCTTCCAATTGAATATCAAAATTCAAATTGGCAGTGGCCAGGTTAAACCCGTTGGTCAGGGGGTATAGTTTATTGAGATCGATGTTTCCGGCCATATTTGGGGCGGCCTCATTGGAATGCGACAGGTATTGGAATTGCTGGGTAAAATTGCCGCCGATGCGCAGTTTCAGGCCATCAAAGGGTAAGGTATCCTGCTTGGGAGATTCAAATACATGAATGCCCCTTTGGTCAGGGTGGCGGAAGAAGCCGAT
>CAZFOI010000440.1:0-1927 GCA_964520605.1 uncultured Bacteroidales bacterium | reverse complement strand
AAATATGCCCATAACGGCGGCAAGCTGATAGGTATTTGCAATGGCTTTCAAATTCTTTGCGAAGCGCATCTTTTGCCGGGTGCCCTGCTTCACAATCCAAGCCATCGCTTTATATGCCGTAATACGTATATTACAAGTGTATCACAGAACAGCCTTCCAACAAAAGCAACTGTACCCGGTAAACCCCTGTGTATTCCCGTGGCGCATGGAGAAGGACGCTTCTATGCATCTGATCAGGTAGTTAATGAACTATTTGATAAGGATCAGGTGTTATTCAGGTATTGCAATGAGATGGGAAAACCGGAAGAAAATGCCAATCCCAATGGTTCTGTTGCCAATATTGCAGGGATTTGTAATATCAATCGGAATGTTTTTGGTATGATGCCCCACCCGGAACGGGCAGCCGATCCTGAACTCAGAAACACCGACGGACTTGCCATTTTCAATGGAATTGTTCAGGCATTGTCCCATGCCTGAGACACCAGGTCACAAGCTGGCTGGCCGGATAGTGCCGGTGAGACTGGAAGCTGGATGCGATGAAGCTGGCAGGGGATGCCTGGCAGGGCCCGTATTTGCTGCAGCAGTTATTCTTCCCTGCGAATTGGAAGATTCCCTTGGGATGCTCCTAAATGATTCCAAGAAAATGTCGGTAAAGAATCGGATATTGGCAAGAAAGCTTATTGAACAAGTCGCTGTTTCTTTTGGTGTAGCCAGTGTTGACCCTGCCCAGATTGACAAGATCAATATTTTGAATGCCAGCATCAAAGCCATGCATCTGGCTTTGGAAAAGCTTTCCCCAAAGCCGGAGTATATTCTGGTTGACGGGAATCGCTTCCAGGAATATGGGAATATTCCTTATGGTTGCTTTGTAAAGGGAGATGCAAGCTACCAGTCAATTGCAGCCGCTTCCGTTTTGGCAAAAACATACCGGGATGATTATATGGATGCCCTGCATGAGCGACTGCCCTGGTATGGGTGGAATAAGAATAAGGGCTATCCAACATCGGACCATATTCGTGCGATTGAGGTTCACGGACAAACAGCCTACCATAGAAAATCCTTTGTAATCAGGCGGCAATTGCGCCTTGATTTTTGAACAATACGAAATACCATGTCATTGACAGAGCATAAATTTATTATCGACCGCATTCAGCAGGAGATCAATGTACCCTCACATCAGATTACCAAATCGCTTGAACTTTTGCTTGGGGGTGCCTCCATCCCATTTATCGCCAGGTACAGGAAGGAGGTTACCGGTTCTCTTGACGAATTGGTGCTTGCGCAAATCAGGGATGCATTTTCCCGTTACCTGGATCTTGAAAAGCGAAGAGAGGCCATTATAGAATCCGTAAAAGAGCAGGGCAAACTCACCGGTGAACTTGAGAAAAAGTTCAGGCAGGCGGGAACAATGACAGAGCTGGAAGATTTGTATCTTCCTTACAGACCCAAGAGAAAAACCCGGGCAACAATTGCCATGGCCCGCGGACTCGAACCCCTTGCAAAAGTGATATTCAATCAAGCAGGCATAGATCCGCAAAGGGAAGCAGAAAAGTATATTAAGCCGGACAATGAGGTTAATACAACGCAGGATGCTATTGCCGGGGCCAAGGATATTATTGCCGAGTGGGTTAATGAGGATGCCGATTCCAGGGCTGCCCTGAGAAGAATATTTGAAAGAGAAGCACGAATCAGCAGCAGGGTAATCAGGGGAAAAAAAGAAGCTGGTAAGAAATACGAGTCCTGGTTTGAGTGGGACGAGAAGGCCTCCTCTGCACCCTCCCATCGATTGCTTGCCATGTTCAGGGGAGAAAACGAAGGGTTTTTAAAATTGACTCTGGCTCCTGATGAAGAAAACGCCCTGCTTGAGCTCGATAAACGATTTGTCAGCGGACGAAATGCGTGTGCCAGACTGGTAGGAGAAGCCGTT
>CAZFOI010000439.1:0-1929 GCA_964520605.1 uncultured Bacteroidales bacterium | reverse complement strand
GGAATCGGCCGAAATATTGAAGACCGCAAGGCCGCCATACAGGAGCTCCAGAAAGCAAAAGAAGCGTCAGAGGCAGCCAACAGGGCCAAAAGTGAGTTTCTGGCCAATATGAGCCATGAAATCAGAACGCCCATGAACGCCATCCTGGGGTTCTCCGAAGCCCTTTATCACAAACTCAGCAATCCGGAGCATAAAAAAATGCTGCGATCGGTGGCATCCAGCGGCAACCTGCTGCTATCCCTGTTGAACGACATCCTGGATTTATCCAAGATTGAAGCCGGCCGCATGGACCTGAAACTTACCGGTGTGAGCCTGGCTGGTATAACCGAAGAAATCAGGATGCTCTTTCTGGACAAAGCCAATGCCAAAGGGCTGAAAATGCTTGCCGAAATACCCGCTACTTTCCCCAGGCTGCTCATGCTCGACGAGATACGCATCAAACAGGTATTGTTTAATCTGATTGGGAATGCCGTGAAATTTACCCATGCCGGGCATGTACGGCTTACGCTTGGCTTTCAGCCTGAGTCAGCATCCCGGGGTACGCTGGTCATTGAAGTGGAAGATACAGGCATCGGCATCCCGGCAGATCACATAGACACCATTTTTAATCCCTTTCATCAGCAAAGCGGCCACTCCGCAAGACAATACGAGGGAACCGGTCTGGGTCTGGCAATAACCAGCCGCCTGATTGAAAGAATGAACGGCAGCATACACGTTAACAGTCAGGTAGGGAAAGGATCGGTGTTCAGGGTGGAAATCCGGTCTGTGGTTATTGCAAAGGAAAAACCTGTGGCATACAAAACAACCGAAGCTTACTTAACGCCCAGGTTCAGGCCATCCACGGTAATGGTGGTAGACGACGCCCCTTCCAATCTGGAGATGCTTAAAATCCATCTGCAATCGGCCGGTTTAAACGCCATAACGGCTGAAGACGGAGAGGTGGCGCTGGAGATTCTTAACCACAGCAAGCCCGATTTGATTCTGTTAGATATCCTTATGCCCGGAATGAACGGGTATGAGGTTGCCCGAAAAATTAAAGAGAATCCCCAGACCAGTCACATCCCCATCATCTCATTTACCGCCTTTGTTTCTGAGCCGGAAAAAACCGAAGATGCCAGCCTGTTCGAAGGCTCCCTTTATAAGCCCATTTACAGAAGACAGCTGTTTGAAACATTGGCCGGATTTCTGCCTCACGATTCTGTTGAAACACCGGAGAAAGAGGATCCCGGACAGACGATTCAGATCAGCGGACAAAGCTTTTCAGATGTGGTTTTAACCAACGATGTTCTGGAAAAACTGCCTGAGCTCGCCCAATTGCTGAACGAAGAATACCTGCCCAGGTGGAAAACCCTGAAAGACCATTGGGTGCTGTTTAAAATTGAGGATTTTTCTCATGAGCTCAAAAAACGGGCTGCAGAGTACTCCCTGCCTCTTTTGGAAGAATATGCCGATCAAATGTTCCGCCAGGCCGACAGCCTGGACCTGGAATCTTTGAAAGAAACCCTGGAAATATTTCCCGAATTGATAGAACTGATTGAAAACATGAGGGATACGACTTCTGATTGAACTTTTTCACCCCGGCAATAGTTACTTATATACAATATACGTTACTTTGCATAGGTATTTTCTTTGAAAACGAAGAGTGAGTCTTCGAAAAAGAACAATTGGGCAAAAGCCGTCTTTTTGTTAATAATCTGAATCATTGTCATACAGGTCATTGTGGTGTGTGGCATGTATATTGATATTATATTTACGGATAATTATATCCCATGCGTTAACTGCAAGGGCTTTTTCCGGTTGGTATTTTGAATGTTACATTATTAAAAAGCCCAGAATTGTGAGAACCATATTTACTTATTGCATCGTTGCCCTTATATCGTTCTTTGGAATTGCGTTCCAACCAGGTGTTCTGTATGCACAGAGGGTAAC
>CAZFOI010000438.1:1712-1931 GCA_964520605.1 uncultured Bacteroidales bacterium | reverse complement strand
TGAAAGGTCGTTTTGTCCATTCATCGGACTATCAAGCCTGATGCCATTCCAGAGTACGGAAGTATGCTGGGCCGATCCTCCCCTGATGGAAGTTGTGGAAAGCATGCCGGCAGCGTACATTTTCTGATATACACTGCCTGAGGAAGACAACAATCCGCTCAGTGATGCATGCTGAAGACTTCCTTTTATTTCAGTATCCTCGTTGCGATGACCGGCAGC
>CAZFOI010000438.1:0-1702 GCA_964520605.1 uncultured Bacteroidales bacterium | reverse complement strand
GTGTAATGACGCTGTCGGGCAGGGAAGGACTCCCGGCCTGACTCAAAAATGGCAACAAAATAAACAGCAAGAAAAAAGTGCGCATAAAACCTGTTTTTTCGCTTTTTTCCCGAAAGCTATGGAACAACAGGCTCAGGCAGGTCTTCTGACTTTCTCCTTGCTTACCGGCCTTCCCATTCCGCAAACGGAACAGTGGCATGAGGGGGTAAGCAATGAACGAGGAGATTACAGCAGCGGGAACTGTTCAGGACTTACACCTGATTCCCTTTTCATCCGTTTGCCCTGGTAAAGACATTCGGAACCTAATCCTGGGGCAAAGGTAATAAGAATTTGATGCAGGGCAGATATTTCAGAAATAAATATCCATTCCCATGGAAAGCAATTCAGAAACCGGCCTGCAATCTGGTGACAACAATGATCCGTTCTGATTTCTGGCCAGACTGCCGCATCCGCCCCCGCATGCCAGGCTGAGATTGCATTCCCTGCATTCAGGGATGGAGAGTATGTCGCGGTTTTGCCATGAAGAAACCAGAGCTTTTTCCAGTTTGATGTGTGGGAAAAATTCTCCAAGAGCCTCAGTTGATTTGCCTACTGTGGCAGTACAGGAATATACTTTTCCCGTATAGTCTAAGGCCCATTCCGATTTGGTGCCGGGACATGCGTCGAATAAGGGATCAGGCAGGCTGTTGTTTTTGCTTAAAAAGCGACTAAGCGAATAGGCCGGTTCATGAAATGTCAGAACTTCAGGATACTCCCTGATAAGATCATACAGAGCTTCATATAGGCCTATCCTTGAGAAAAGACGGCTGGATCCTTTCTGGCAATAGTGAAGTTCGTAATTCCGGCCAAGCTGGGTTTTAAAGTGATTGGATTCAGTCCAGCGCTTTTCTATTGCAAAACGTGCAAGTTCGGGCAAAAAGGGGAGGTTTTCTCTGTCAAGGACTACCCTGAGATTAACGGTAATTCCCAGTGCCAGGCATTTCTCCAGATTATCGGCAATTTTCCGGAATGTTGGTTTGTTCCCTTTTAAGGTCCTGCGCTGGTTATGTATCTTTTCGGGACCATCCAGGGTTAGCTGAACCTCCCTGATGCGTGCATCTGAAAGCATGGGAAGGTAAGCATCAAGGTGGTAGCCGTTGGTAACTATGGAAAGATCGGTCTGGTGCCTGGATGCCTGTGCCATAAAATAGGCCAATTGCTTGATATATGATTTGCCGGTGAGCAGGGGTTCACCACCAAACAATGTAATATACCGGTTTCTGCCAGCCAGAGTATACTCGAGAAACCTGAAAAAGGCATCTGTGATGGCTGTGTCGCTTAGCCGGGCTTTGTTTTCGTAGCCCGACTGGTAACAATAATTACAGGAAAAATTACACTGATAGGTGGGGACGAAGAAAACCTGGACTTCTTCCTTGTCCCGGTTCTCTAGAAAATCAATATACTTAAGTCTGAAAGCGGTTTCCTCATCCTCCGGGTTTACCATGTATCCACTATCGACAAACCCCGGCAAAACTTCACCCTGCATAAACTGCTTATACTCACTGGCAGTTAAAAGATCTGCATTGCCATACAAGGCATTCAGGATAAGGTAGGTGTCCCGGTTTTTAATTCGGGTTATGATATTGAAACGCGAAGGCTGCATGGCCTTTTAGTCATGGCAACCCGGTTGCATGGTGCTGGTTTTTGCACAGCATTGTGCCTG
>CAZFOI010000437.1:0-1931 GCA_964520605.1 uncultured Bacteroidales bacterium | reverse complement strand
GCCGATTTGCATATTGGAGACCGCCTCTATGAGGTGAAAACCGGTGAGCTCCAGGCCGGGTCCAAGCAACAAATGGAGGATAGAAGCCTGTTTAAGGACAGCGGCCGGCAATATGGCAAACTCAATGCAGATATTTTCACAAACACGGTCTATGATATCGTTGGTGAGATTGTTAACAAGACCAAACTTACCCGCAGAACAGTCGTGGCCATATTAAAGGCAATCAGTCCGGCAAAATTTTTACTGGTCCGTAAAAACCCGGAAGAGTTTATTGCAAAGGTCAGCAAACTGATCAACGAGGTGAAGGCAAGCCTGATCATCAATAACATCATCTACCATAAAACGGATTCAAAATATGATGCGGCCACTGTATTTACCAACGACAAATTTGCCTTAAGGCAATCCGCTTTGCTAAGAAAGCACATTTACGATTACCTGACCACTGACTCCAAAATCGAGACAAAGTTTGCTGAAGCCCTGGAAAACAGCTTAGAAGTTGTTGTTTATGCCAAGCTTCCCAAAAGTTTTTACATCACTACACCTGTGGCCAATTACAGCCCCGACTGGGCCATTGTATTTGACAAGGAAAAGGCCAGGCACATCTATTTTGTGGCAGAAACCAAGGGAACGGAGTCAGACATGGAGTTACGTGAAATTGAGAAGCTAAAAATCCACTGTGCCGACAAACACTTCAAAACCATTGGCGGAAATGAAGTACAGTTTCATAAAGTAAGCAGCTACGATAAACTACTTGAAATCATTCAGATAAAATGAGGCCATGGACCTTATCGATAATGTAAACAAGCGACTTGGCGATGATCTGAAAGCTTCAATAAAGAAGGGCAGCAAGCTATCCATTGCGGCCTCAAGCTTTTCCATTTATGCATTTGAAGCCCTGAAAAAGGAGTTGTTACAAATCGATGAGTTACGCTTTATTTTTACTTCTCCTGCGTTTGTTGCAGAGGATTTGACCAGACAATCCAGGCAGTTCTATATCCCCCATATTTATAACGAGAGGAATTTGTGTGGAGGTGAGTTTGAACTCCGGTTAAAGAGCGAATTGAACTTAAGGGCCATTGCCAGAGAGTGTTCTGAATGGGTCGGCCAGAGGGTGATTTTTAAATCCAACAAGCACGATAATCTTCCTTTAAACGGAATGATACATGTGCAAAGCCATTCAGACAGCCTGGCATATACCAATGTTTCCTCATTCACCACGGCTGATCTTGGCTTCACGCATAAGCGTGGCTTTCCAACCCTGATCCAGAAAACGAATTTTCCGGAGAGCCAGGCATTCCTTGATTGGTTTAACCAAATTTGGGAGAATAGGGATGATCTGAAAAATGTCACCGAAAAAGTCCAGGCATATTTTGAGAATGCCTTTAAAGAAAACAGCCCGGAGTTTATCTATTTCGTTACGCTGTACAATATTTTCAGTGACTTCCTTGATGATTTGAGTCTTGATAGCTTGCCAAATGAACAGATTGGGTTTAAGCATACCCAGGTGTGGAGTATGTTATACAATTTCCAGAAAGATGCCGTAATAGGTGCCATCAACAAACTGGAAAAATTCAATGGTTGCATACTTGCTGACAGCGTGGGTTTGGGCAAAACTTTTTCCGCCCTCGGTGTAATTAAGTATTATGAAATGCGGAACAAGGATGTGCTTGTCTTGAGCCCCAAGAAACTGGAAGCAAACTGGAATACATTCCGGTACAACGATAAAAACAACATTCTCGTGGCAGACAGGTTCAGGTATGATGTGCTTTTTCATACTGATCTTTCCCGGGACAGAGGAATGAGTAATGGGCGAAATCTTGAAAGTGTGAACTGGGGTAATTATGGGTTGGTGGTAATCGATGAATCACATAATTTCCGAAACAACAATGTTGCAGCAGACCGTGAGAATCGTTACCAGCGTTTGATGCGCA
>CAZFOI010000436.1:0-1941 GCA_964520605.1 uncultured Bacteroidales bacterium | reverse complement strand
AAATGTTAAATGCATGTTGTTCTGTTTGTTTTTTTGTATATTGCAGGCAAAGGCCTTAAAAGAAAGAGCATGAAAGGTTTAAAGGAATTCTCCCTGGAGTTTCACATCAAAACCACAGCCCGTTTGTTGTACACCATGGTGTCAACACCTGAAGGGCTCTCCCGCTGGTTTGCGGATAATGTAGTATCAAAAGATGGTGTTTACCATTTCAAATGGCCGGACTCAGAACAATCAGCCCGCTTGGTTTTCTCCCGGGAGAATGAATGCGTGAGGTTTCAATGGCTTGACGATTTCCACAAGGACTATGTGATGGAAATGCAAATCATCTCAAACCCCCTCTCGCCAGAAGTGGCACTGATGATAACAGATTTTGCAGAACCCGCCGATTTGGATTTTTCTCAAAGACTCTGGGAGGCCCAGGTTAAAAAACTGCAGCGTTTATTTCAGGCCTAACCAATGATGAAAGGTCTTTTTTGGGGTTGGTAGGAAAAACCATTTTCTGACCCTGTACGTCTGGTCTTCCGGCACGCTTTTATGTCGAAACTCATTCTTTCTTGTTACATAAACATAATCACGGGCCCACTCTTTATGGTTTGTATGGATTTGCTGCAGGGCACTCAGGGTAAAATGCAACTCCTGATCTGTCATGGTAGGATGCAGTGACATCCTTATCCAGCCGGGTTTTTCAGACAAGTCGCCGGTATTGATTTTGTCAGTTATCTGCCTGGATTGCTCATAGTCTACATTTAAAAGGTAATGTCCATAGGTGCCGGCACAGGCACAGCCTCCCCTTACCTGTATGCCGAATCTGTCGCTGAGGAGTTTGACAACCAGGTTGTAGTGAATATGAGAAAAGTAAAAGGAGATTACCCCGAGGCGGTGTCGGTGCTGATCGGCCAGAATATACAGGTCAGGGATTTGCTCCAGGCCTTCAAAGGCAATTTTCAGCAACTCATCTTCCCGTTTGCGGATGTTTTCTGTGCCCATCTGATTTTTAAGGTCTATACACAAGGCCGTGCGAATGGCCTGCAAAAATCCGGGTGTACCTCCATCCTCTCTGGCTTCAATATCGTCCAGGTACTTGTATTCACCCCATGGATTGGTCCAGTCTACGGTTCCTCCACCGGGATTGTCAGGAACATCTGAGTTGTAAAAAGCGGAATCAAAAATCAGCACGCCCGAACTGCCGGGCCCACCCAGGAATTTATGAGGGGAAAACACAATGGCATCTAGTTTTTCCTTGGGATCGGCAGGGTGCATATTGATGTCTACATAAGGCGCCGAAGCAGCGTAATCTATCATACAAACTCCGTTATACTCATGCATCAGCCTGGCCAGTGCGTGCACAGGCGTTTCAATGCCCGAGACATTTGAACAGGCAGTAAAGGCACCGATTTTCAGTTTTCTGTCTTTGTGCTGCTCCAGTTGTTTTTTAAGATCATTAAGATCAATCAAAAGGTTCTCATCGGGTTGGATCACCACCACATCGGCCATGGTTTCAAACCATGAGGTGTGATTGCTGTGGTGCTCCATATGAGAAATAAACACCACCGGTTTTTCATTGTCTTTCAGACAGTTTTTATGGCTTAACTGGCCACATACCTTCAGTCCCAACATCCTCTGAAACTTGTTGATAACCGTTGTCATTCCGCTTCCTGCAGTAATGATAACATCCTGAGGCCCTGCATTTACGTGTTCCTTAATCAGCTTCTGGGCATGATGGTAGGCATTGGTCATCAGGGTGCCGGTTTCGCTTGTCTCGGTATGGGTGTTGGCCAAAAACGGGCCAAAGCGGTTTGTAATGGCATCTTCAATGGGCCGGTACAACCTTCCGCTTGCAATCCAGTCGGCATACACTATGGTTTTTTCCCCATATGGGCTGGTGTATTTTTTGTTGATGCCGATAATATTTTTTCTGAATGGGGAGAAATATTTCTCGAG
>CAZFOI010000435.1:0-1949 GCA_964520605.1 uncultured Bacteroidales bacterium | reverse complement strand
ATGGCAAGAATGCTTTCCACAGAATTTGGCGGGGTGGTTCCTATGGGGATTGAAGACCTTACGCGCATGCCCGGGGTTGGCAGGAAAACAGCCAACGTAATTGCTTCGGTGGTATACAATCAGCCGGCCCTTGCGGTTGACACCCATGTTTTCAGGGTGGCAGCCAGAATAGGACTTAGCAGGCACGCAAAAACACCACTCGAGACCGAAAAGCAACTGCTAAAACATATACCAACCAATCAGGTGGCCATAGCGCATCACTGGCTTATATTGCATGGGAGGTATACTTGTACGGCCAGAAACCCCAAATGCCATGAATGCCCGCTTACTGCTGTCTGTGAATATTTTCAGAAAACCTTAAAAGGAAACAAGACATGACACAATTAAAACCCGGCGACAAGGCTCCGGCTTTTTCTGCCAATGATCAAAACGGACATACAATCAGACTGGAAGACTTCCTGGGAAGCAAATTGATTGTTTATTTCTACCCAAAGGACAGCACCCCGGGCTGTACTGCTCAGGCCTGCAACCTGAGGGACAATTACGCCTTACTGATGGAAAAGGGATACAAGGTAATCGGTGTTAGCGCTGACAGTGAAAAATCTCACCAAAAATTCATCGCCAATCACAATTTGCCATTTCCCCTGATTTCCGATACGGAAAAAAAAATGCTGAAAGATTATGGTGTCTGGGGCCCTAAAAAATTCATGGGAAGAAGCTTCGACGGAATCCATCGAACCACCTTTGTTATTGACGAGCAAGGCATCATTACCGAAGTGATCAATAAAGTGGACACCAAGAACCACACCAGCCAGATTCTGGATTAAACTTAGAAAAAAGACATCAATGTACAGGCAGCTCGGGTATTTCCAAAGAAAACGATTACTAAAAACCGCGAATTTTCTTGACCTGGTTCCAATTCGAAATGTGGCATCAGATACTGATGCTGATGGAAATGCCGTTTTGCTTATACCCAAATTTCGAAAGTGGCCCCTGAACCTTTGGTTGCAGCCGAGATTAAAACATCCAATAATAAGGCTCAGCCTTGACGAGATTGGATCGGCCGTTTGGACTTTATGCGACGGCAAGCGCGAAGTAAGATCCATTTGCAGTGATCTTACTGCCAGATTCGGAGAAAAAGTCCAACCCGCCACTGACCGGGTTACCAGTTTTCTTTCTTCCCTTTATAAGCAGGAACTCATTGTATTCAGGCAACTGCTTAGATCACCGGATTAAACCATTCCATTTTGAAACCACATAACACCAAAAAATATGAACAATCCGCTTAGCCATTTAGAACCGAGGCCTCTCTGGACGTACTTTGGAGAGATCTGTCAGATCCCGCATCCTTCCAAACACGAGGAAAGAATTATTGAGTACATGAAGGCATTTGGCCGCAAACACGATCTGGATACCCTCATTGACGATGTAGGAAATGTAATCTTTAAAAAACCCGCAACTCCAGGCATGGAAGACCGCAGGGGTGTAATTCTCCAGGCCCACCTCGATATGGTTCCTCAGAAAAACAACGATACCGTTCACGATTTTCTCAAAGACCCTATAAAACCTTATATTGATGGCGACTGGGTCAAGGCAGAAGGAACCACCCTGGGTGCCGATAACGGCATAGGTGTAGCCGCGGCCATGGCCATTCTGGCTTCTGACAATGTGGCGCATGGTCCGATTGAGTGTCTTTTCACAATAGATGAAGAAACCGGAATGACCGGTGTTTTTGGATTGAAACCCGGTTTGCTCAGTGGGAAAATTTTAATGAACCTCGACTCTGAGGATGAGGGAGAGCTTTATATCGGCTGTGCCGGGGGGGTGGATACAAGTGTCGCATTCGATTTCACGCCTGTTTCGGTACCCAAAGACTATAAGGCCTTTAAGGTTGATGTTAAAGGACTCAGAGGCGGACATTCAGGTTTGGACATTCACCTGGGCCGGGG
>CAZFOI010000434.1:0-1950 GCA_964520605.1 uncultured Bacteroidales bacterium | reverse complement strand
AAGGATTGCGCTGCACGCCCTGGCCAGCTATAAGGAAGCGGTAAGATCCGGTGATGAGCAAATGGCTGCTGCTTCCAGGGCGCTGTTTGATGAAAATTATTATTATATGGGTTACGGGCATTTGTTTAACCCGGAAGGAATCATTCCCAATGTTCCCTTTATTTTCTATAGTTTCCGGATAATGGTTATCCTTGGATTTGGATTTATTGCCTTGTTTATGCTAATTCTGTATCTGAGTGTTTCAAATAACATATTAAAGAACCGTTGGTTGCTTCGTTTGGGTATCCTGGCGTTTCCCCTTGCATTTGTAGCATCAATGGCGGGATGGGTCGTTGCAGAAGTTGGGAGGCAGCCCTGGACCATTCAGGGATTGTTGCCTACCATGGTATCCACTTCGAACATCAATGCCAATGCTGTAATACTGACCTTTTGGCTTTTCTTTGCGCTACTGTCGGTATTGTTTGTTGCAGAAGTTAGAATTATGCTGAATACCATTCGAAAAGGCCCGGATAACTTCACCGGTACCGCCATAACCAATGAGAAAGGAGGTAAAAATGATTGAGTCGCTGAGCCATTTGCAATTACAGCAATACTGGTGGATTATTATGTCTGTTATCGCATCGGTTTTGGTTTTCCTGCTTTTTGTGCAGGGAGGGCAAACCCTGATAGGAACTCTTGGGAAAACCGAAGAGGAAAAGACCATGGTTATAAACTCACTGGGTCGGAAATGGGAATTTACATTTACTACCCTGGTTATGTTTGCAGCCGGAATGTTTGCCTCTTTCCCGCTGTTTTATGCCACATCATTTGGCGGTGCCTATTATGCCTGGAAAATTTTTCTGATATGTTTTGTTTTGCAGGCGGTAGCTTTTGAGTTCCGCAGGAAGAAAGGAAATATACTTGGTCAGAAGGCATACGAGTCATTTTTGTATATCAACGGATATCTTGGTACGCTGATTCTTGGGGCAGCGGTAGCGACGTTTTTCACCGGCAGCACTTTCCTTCGAAATGAATACAATCTTTCCGCATGGCAGACCACAGCCTACGGCCTGGAGATATTGCTTGACCCCAGGAATCTGATGCTGGGACTTTCCATATTGTTCCTTGCGCGTCTGCTTGGTGCGCAATACCTTCTTAATAACATCAATGTTGATGTTATTCGTGAACGGGCTCGCCGGCAGGTGGGTCTTAATACACTTTTGTTTCTTCCGTTTTTTCTTGGGTTTGTTGCGGTGGTTTTGCTAAAGGATGGCTTTGCCTACGACAGGGAAAGCCTGGAGGTTTATATGGAACCCTACAAATACCTGAAAAACTTCCTCGAAATGCCTGTGGTTTTGTTGCTCTTTCTGGCAGGTGTGGTATTGGTTTTGTACGGTGTGTTTATGAGCTGGATAAAACATTCCATTAAGGGAATATGGTATACCGGACCTGGCACGGTGCTTACTGTATTTGCCCTGTTTATGATATTGGGATTGAATGGCACCAGTTTTTACCCTTCAAGTTTTGATCTGCAAAGCTCCCTGACCATTGAAAATGCCTCTTCGAGTAAATATACACTTACTGCAATGAGTTATATCTCATTGTTTGTGCCGGTTGTGGTTGCGTATATCTTTTTTGCGTGGCGTTCAATTGATAAGCATAAGATTGATGCTGAAGACATGAAGGGTGGAGATCATCACGTGTATTGATTTAAATATTAGAGTATCATGGAACATATACCTTCAATTTTATGGCTTTTATCCTGGCCCCTGGTTATTTATATCGGGTATAGATTCAGCTTGTTTATGCTCAGGCTAACCGAGAAGTCTCTGCCGGAAGAAGAAAGAACCCGGGGGGATCTTTGAGCTTTTTTAAAAAATTTCTTGTTGATGTTTTATTATTGCTTATCTTTGCAGTCCCAATTCGAGGGAAAAACGATCTTTGAGGAACTGGGAAGCCAAGCAAAAGCAA
>CAZFOI010000433.1:0-1952 GCA_964520605.1 uncultured Bacteroidales bacterium | reverse complement strand
CCAGCGGCAATATGCGCAGTCTGATGCAGGTAATCTGGGATGGTATCGAAGAGGGTGACATCACCCCCTATCATGTAGATTATGAAGACTTCTCCGTGCCGGTAAGCAAACAGGAACTGCTGAATTTACTACAGCAGACCCAGACCATTACCCTGGAGAGACCATATCCACCTTATGAGCAATACGACACCACCATTACCATTACATTCAACACCAGCGACATCCTTCGTTTCAGGATAAAAGAAGACTGGTTTTTTGATACCAGAAGGTCTGTACTGGATGTACGCATTCTTGGAATTTGCCCTGTAAGGGAAGCCGTTGACCCGATCACCGGTGAAACCCGCGGCGATGAACCTTTGTTTTGGGTTTATTTTCCCGAAGCCAGGAATGTGATGGTAAATGCCCCTGTGTTCAACCGCAACAATGATGCGCGAAGAATGTCCTATGATGATCTGTTCATCCGCAGGTATTTCTCAAGCGTAATCTATAAAGCATCTAATGTATTCGACCGCCGCATAGGAGAACAATTCCAGGGGAGGGATGCCCTGCTCGAGGCACAGCGAATCAAAGACATGATACGGAACTACGAACACGATTTGTGGGAGTTCTGATTATTCCGTGAAAACTGCAGGAAGAAGCTGTCTCATCGGATTGAGGCAGCTTTTTTTATACCATGGCTGCAGGATCAACCCATTTGTCAAAGTCTTCAGCCGACACCAGCTTCAACCGCAACGCGGCTTCTTTAAGGGTTAAACCCTCTTCATGAGCAAGCTTGGCAATCCGGGCAGCATGGTCATATCCTATGTGGGGATTCAGTGCGGTTACCAGCATCAGGGACTGCTCCAGATGCATTTGTATTCTTGCCGTATCGGGCTCAATACCGGCAACACAGTGTTTTTCAAATGAGTCACATGCATCTGCGAGCAAGCCGGATGATTGTAAAAAATTATAAATGATCATGGGCTTAAACACATTCAGCTGAAAATGCCCGTTCATTCCTCCGATGGCAATGGCGGCATCATTTCCGATCACCTGGGCACAGACCATGGTCAAAGCCTCGGGCTGGGTGGGATTCACTTTTCCGGGCATTATGGAACTTCCGGGTTCATTGGCAGGCAGTTTAATCTCTCCGATTCCGCAGCGGGGTCCTGAGGCAAGCAGGCGAATATCATTGGCAATCTTCATCAGGGCAACGGCTGAGTTCCTCAATGTTCCACTGGATGCAACCAGTGCCTCATGGGCTGAAAGGGCTTCAAATTTATTCGGGGCACTGACAAATGGTTGTCCGGTAAGTGAAGCAATTCTCCTTGCAACCTGTTCTGCAAAACCCCGGGGTGCGTTAATGCCCGTACCCACAGCCGTACCTCCAAGGGCAAGTTCATACAAACAGGAAAGAGAGGCTTCAATCCCCGCAATTGATTTGTCTAGCTGGGCTACATAGCCAGAGAACTCCTGCCCCAGGCTTAGTGGTGTGGCATCCATCAAGTGGGTTCGGCCAATCTTTACAATTCCTGAAAAAGAACCGGCCTTGGCATTTAGAGTCTCGCGTAATGCTTTCAGAGCGGGCAGGGTACGATTATTAAGCACATCGCAGGCAGCCATATGCATGGCTGTAGGAAAGGTGTCGTTGGAAGATTGGGATTTGTTTACATGGTCATTGGGGTGCACCAGTTTCTTTTCATCAGTCAACTTCCCCCCAAGCAATTCATGGGCCCGATTGGCAATCACCTCATTAAGGTTCATGTTTGTCTGGGTGCCACTTCCCGTTTGCCATACGACCAAAGGGAAAGAATCTGCCAGCTTCCCGTCAAGAATCTCGTCGCAGGCAGAAACAATGGCTTCTGCAATGTCCTTTGAAAGTTTTCCCAGGTCAAGATTTGTTTGTGCTGATGCCTTTTTTAAGATGGCAAACGCAGAGATAACTTCATCCGGCATGCGTTCGCGGCCAATCC
>CAZFOI010000432.1:0-1955 GCA_964520605.1 uncultured Bacteroidales bacterium | reverse complement strand
CCAGTTGTAGGCCATGAGGGCCAGCTTCTCAGCGTTGACCGGGTCCACCTTGGTGCAAAGCCTTCTCCACGACAGCACCTGAATACCTGCAATTCACCACAGAGGTTCCTCCCTCTGACAAAGAGCTGCCTCTGGTTCCCGTTACCCATATTGGGGGAAAGACATATAGTACGGGCGCCTGGTTGCAAAATCCCGCCCTGATATCCGAATCGGGTTTGCTAAGCTATTATCTGTCGCCGGATTTTATGAACGAGAAGGACCGGTTTTTTGTAAAAACCGACTTTTTTGAGTTTCGGGAAACCCCATTCATCCCTGAATATCAAGACTTTCATTTGCGATCAGCCCTCACTACCTGGGGCGATGATGGCAACCCCGCATTCTTTTCTTCCGATTGGTACCCCTTTGACCTGAGGTTTCACGGCATAACTGCAGGAACAGACCATCTGTTTCTGGGGCAGGGACCACCCCTGTTCAACGGACGCTTCATGAACTGGGATGAAGAACATTTTTTGTTCGCCAATGGGCCACAACTGTTTATTAACCAGTATAAAGCATACAAAAACCCCGGCTTGATCTCGTTTCGTTTTTCCAGAGACGGGCAGGAGATCCGCAGCGGAGATTTGCTGGAAACGTATGGGGTTCACAACCAATTGTTCAATTTTTTTAAGTCTGAGCCGGGTTTTCTCCTACTCGAATTTGAATACGCTGACTTTGCTATTGCCGGCAAACAAGGGCGGGCACAGGCAAAAGCAGGCTTTCATAAAAATGAGCACCACCGGGTTATTCCCTATGTTCAATCCCTGAATATCCAATATCCCGGGGCATATTATACAGACCGCGTGGGAATCGGGCAGGGCGCCAGGGTAATGTTTGATATACCCCTAGAAGACCATTTGCAAGACCCCCTTGTAAGTGCCTATATTCGAAACGAGGGAGCAAAAACATGGAATGAGCTGAGCCTGCAATCCAATCAGCGGCAGTACGGGGCCGAAATCCCATCCTCCCTGACAGCGGGTTTCAAGGACCTTAAGATACGGGTCTCCAATCTGAATGGGGACTTTTTTGAATATCAACTGGAGCCGGCATTTTTGCTCACAGCACCAGGTCTTCCTGAAGTGGCAGTGGATCAAACAACCGTTAACCTGTTGGATGCCTCGGCAAGAGTGTCTGCCCGGGTGGTGTCTGACGGGGGAAGCCCACTGGCAGAAAAAGGGTTGATTTGGGGACAGGCGGCGGACATCTCTCTTAATACCGCCACCGGAAAGCTTTCCTCTGGCCGCAATCCCGGGGTGTTCGAAGGCATTATTACGGAACTCCAGGCCGAAACCCCCTATTATGTACGGGCCTATGCAACCAACAATTTGGGAACAGCCTATTCCGATGCACGCCTGCTCGAAAACATCCCGGGATGTATGTTTCCGCACAACCTGATAGCCCAAAACATCACCAAAGAATCTGCCACCATCACCTGGGAGCAAAAAGGAGTATCCGACTCCTGGGAATTGGTCTTTGGCCCTGAGGGCTTCAACCCAGATGCCATTCAAAACACCATGGCCGCACAAACCCCTTCTTTAGAGATCAGCGGATTGGACCACTCTACAGGCTATCAGGTATATGTCAGGGCAATCTGCCAGGGGAACCCTTCAGCCTGGTCTGCTCCCCTGGGTTTTAAGACCGCTTGCGGACCCCGTGAGATTGCATTTCTTGAGCCGGCAGAGGGAATGATTTTTGATCTGAGTGCCCCTGCTGTGGTGCACTATAAGCTTAACATCAAAGGATGCGATCCGTTTTGGTTTAACCTGTATTACCAACCGCTGAACAATCAGGAAAACCTTATATCCTATGTGTATATATATGACGAGAACCGGCTGGAGGGAGATTTCCATATTCCGCCAACCCTGCCCACAGGAACCTACCGGCTTCTTATAACTTACAACCAGGATGGTCAGGAGATC
>CAZFOI010000431.1:0-1978 GCA_964520605.1 uncultured Bacteroidales bacterium | reverse complement strand
GACCGGATTACCTTGAATATTCCTGGTTTGTCGAAACACGCTGGCAATTTGGAAATGAAAGCGATGGCCATTGTAAACGGACAGGTGTATGCAGGTACCAAACAAGGCCTTTACGTTTATGAAAGCGGTGCGTTCAGCGTTATTGAAGAACTTTCGGGATCGGATATCAGGTCGTTGGTACAGAAGGGCGATACGTTGCTGGTGGCATCGAAACAAGGACTCTGGGCCATCATTGAAAATTCAGCAAAACCCATTCTGAAACAGGATGTTTTCGGTGTTTATCCCCTGAACGGCGAAAGGCTACTTGTCAGTATAGGAAAGAAAGGTTTTAAAGTGGTAAGCTACGATGGAACAGAAATAAAAAATCCGGTTGAAATTCCTCCTGGCTTTATAGAAGCTGCCTCTGCTCTGACCAGAACACAGCCCTATACCCTGCACAAGTTGGTTGTTGACCTGCACACCGGCGAGGCTTTGGTTGGGCGTACACTGAAACCGTGGTATATAGCTTTTACCGGCCTGCAAATGTTGATACTTACCATAACAGGATTATGGATGCTGTTCAGAAAAAAAGGCAGAAACAAAGTTTCAAAGTCGATTTCAGTTTAAAAAAGGATGGTGGGAATAATCATCGGTTAATTTCACCTCTTTTGTACGAAAAAAATATCCCGGCAACGCTTACAAGGCTGAAAGTTACAAATCCCCATCTGATTGCATCCAGAAACTGTTGATCGGGAACAATTTCAATTGACTGGTTTCCAATAAATGCTGCAAAAAACAGGGTAGCAATAGTCATACTTACAATCTGCCCAACTACACGCATGGTAGCCGAAGTTCCGGATGCCAGTCCAAGTTGGCTTCTTTCAACCGAACTCATGACGGTATTCATGTTTGGCGAAGAAAATAAAGCAAATCCCAAACCTAACCACAAGAGAAGTACTACAATATGCCACACTGGCGTAACTGCCGTAAGAAAAACTAAAACAGCCAATCCGATTGTACACATGCTCATTCCGACAGTTGCCAGATACCGCGGCTGAATCCGGTCTGAAAGCCTGCCAGCAATGGGAGAGAAAAGTGCCATGACCACCGGCTGGGCAACCAGGATTGTACCTGCACTTCGGGGATTAAGCCCAATAATCTTTTGCAAATACAAGCTCAGAAAAAATACGATGCCAAACGTGGCGCTGTAGATAATCAATGCAGCCAGGTTAGAAAAGGCAAATAACCTGTTATTGGTAAACAATCCAGTATCGATCACCGGATAAGCCGATTTAGTTTCGATCTTCCAGAATAAAAGGATTGTAACCATTCCTGAAGCCATCAAAAGCCATCCTGCCAAAGAAGGGATTTTGGAAGATCCGTAAACCAAGGTTACCAGTCCGATCATATAAAGAAATGTTCCCCGCAAATCAATTTTTCTTCCTGTATCATTGTTTGCCTCATCTTTATCAAGAAATTTCAGTGCAATCACCGTGGTAAACATTCCAAGAACTGAAGAAATGTAAAAAATGGCCCTCCATCCGATGAATTGAGTGATGTAGCCACCTGCAAATGGGCCAAAGGCCAGTCCCACATAGACCGCCGAAACAGAAATTCCCAGAACCCTGCCACGGTAATGTGGAGGAAATGTTGAAACCAGAATGGCCGGCCCCGTGGTACTTATGCATGCCGCCCCAATGCCCTGTACAAAGCGAAAAACTATCAGCCAAACACCAGATGTGGCAAATCCGCATGCCAGCGAAAAAAGAGTAAATACCACTATCCCGGTTTTAAATAATCTCCTGATTCCGGTAAGGTCGCCCCACCGACCGAACGGAAGAAGGAACATGGCTGTGGAAAGAAGAAACGAGGTAATAACCCAGCTCAGGGTTACGGCATTCATGGCAAAACTCTTTTCAATGGCTGGCAATGCAATATTCACTGACGAAATCAGGAATGTTCCCATGAAGGAAGTGATGGCCACAATGGCCAGAATTGA
>CAZFOI010000430.1:0-1996 GCA_964520605.1 uncultured Bacteroidales bacterium | reverse complement strand
GAGGTTTTCAATGTTATGACAGATCCGGTATTATTTATCCAGGACCTGGCGGTCATTCTGCTTTCGGCTTCAATCTGCGGATATCTGTGTAGTCGTATCGGCCTATCTCCTGTTGTGGGGTATCTTACAGCCGGCCTTATAGTTGGTACCCCGGAAATTATTGTTCCCTACGTCACCGACGAACACCGTATAGCCGTAATAGCCCAACTGGGTGTCGTGTTTCTGATGTTTTCCATAGGGTTGGAATTCAGATTGCACAAGGTGAAGGAATTGGGGGTCAGCATAATCATTGCCACCACCCTGATAGCCATTCTGGTACTGACTGCCGCGAGATTTGCTGCAGATTTGTTAAACCTTTCCAAAGCCGCCGGTTTTTGTATCGCCGCTGTGTTCATGACGAGCAGCTCGGCCATCATATGCAAAATGGTTCAGGAGCGAGGTCTCGGATATAAACGATATGCTCAGATTGCCATGGGAATTACCCTGTTGGAAGATATTGTCGCAGTGATAATGCTGGCCGTACTGGGCTCTTTTCTGACAATCGATTTTGTTGACAACGGACCATCACTTCTTGCCACCATAGGAATGCTGTCAGGATTCGCAGTCCTTGTCATTATTCTGGGTCTGCTCATAATACCGAGGATTCTCCGGGTTTTCGGAATAAACAGGCAAACGGAAGTCACCAGCATTTTCATTGCCGGATCCCTGCTCGGTTTGTCACTGATTGCGGTCTTGGCCGGATATTCCCTGGCGCTGGGGGCTTTTCTCTTTGGTATGATTGTGGCGGAAACATCTCAAAGGGCAACGGTAGAACGAAGCTTTCAGGGTCTCAAGGATGTTTTTCTGACGGTTTTTTTCGTTACCATTGGCATGACTATCGAGATACAAGCTTTTCCTGGAGCCGTGAAATGGATTTTGCTTGGAACGGTGGGAGCGATTTTAGGTCGAGGCCTGGCTGCCTTTGCCTCCCTTATAGTTGTTGGAGAACACCCGCGACTGGCAATGCAATCAGCATTATGCCTGACACCCATTGGAGAGTTTTCTTTTATTATTGCAGGGATTGCCGTTTCGGGAGGTATTTTTTCGGAAACATTTCAGGTTGCCGCCATAGGTACCGCCCTTATTACCAGCATGGTTTCACCTCTTCTTGCAGCACATGCGCCCGGATTAACCAAATTTCTCTCTAAGGGGTCTTTTCCCAGAGCTGATCGTATACAGGAGACTTATGCAGGCTTTTGGAAAAGCTTTGAATATATGCAGTCATCCAGCATTTTTTGGAAAAAAATCAAACAGCCGTTCATGAGGCTTGGGGTTGAAATTCTTATTATATCATCTATTGTTGTTTTTGCGGAATTGGTGATCAGCAGTATGAAAGAGACATTTCTTGCTGAAACATCGATTCCTGATTACGCCCTGTACACGGTTTTCTGGATAGGCGTGGGTCTTGTGTGTCTGATCCCTTTCGTTGATATTTGGCGCAATTTGAATTCAATACTGTTTGTGCTGATCAACCAGTTCGACCGGCAGCGTCAGAAGGATCGACGTCTGATACCTCTGGTCGGTGCCTTTCTGAAAACGATTTTTCTGGCATTGGTGATTATCTGGATATGGAATCTTCTTCCCTTCGATTCGGCACGCGAGTGGATACTTTTGACAGTGATCGGAGCCGGTTTACTCTTAATCCTTATTGGGTGGAGGCATATGCTGAAATGGCACAGTCAGATAGAACTGGCTCTCAATGAGTGCCTTTTGGCATCAAATAGGGCCGTGAACCAACGTCTTTTCGATGAATACCGCAAAGCCGGCTGGAATTTGAATATTGAAAAATTCGTTCTTCCGGATGACACGGCATGGGGAGGGCGTACCATCATGGAAAGCAGATTGCGGGAGAGAACAGGTTGTTCAATAGTTGGAATAGAAAGGCATGGCTATGTACTTCCATCCATTGGCCCGGAAACACTTCTTTTCCCCGGGGATGAGTTACTACTTCTCGGAT